>CAMWTL010000124.1 GCA_947177145.1 uncultured Porphyromonadaceae bacterium | reverse complement strand
CCCAACAGCCCTCAACATCCGCGACCTCTAACTTTGCAATACACTCTCACACCTCCCAAAAAGCAATGCAAGACCCTATCCAACCTTTGGATAAGATCTTGCACTACGTTTTCAGCTTTTACTTATTCCTCTCTGTCTCAACTGCTACCTTACTTATTATCCGTATTATAAACCTTGGAGAAAGTAAGAGTTGATACCGCTCCGGAAGTAAGAGTGCATTTCGTCCGACGGTGAGCAAACTTAGAACCGTTATAATACCCGTCTCCTGACTTCTCAAAACCAGAATCCTTCAAAATCTTATTCACATCAGCCGGTTTCTTATTCGTAATAACCTGTACCACCGGAAAAGAACCTTCCTCCGTATCATCCTTCTTAAACCTTATCTTCGTACCGTCAGAATAAGTAAACACCGTGAAATCACCTTCACTCGGCTGCTCCACAAGATTATAATAGGTACAAATACTCTTCATTGTCGGCACGTCTCTCTGCTCAATAAGGACCATACCCAAATAAGTCGGATTCTTTACCTGAATCCTCTGTATCTGTGCAAAGACCCCCACACTCGTAAAGAGTCCAACAAGTAAAATTAACAAAAACCGTTTCATCAGCAATAAAATTTATTTACCGTTCTGCCCTCATCGGATTATTCAGGAAATCCTCATAGGATAGACGGATGCCGTCCTCCAACGCTGTCTTGTACATCCAGCCGAGGCGTGTAGCCTTGCTAACGTCGAGCAACTTACGCGGTGTCCCGTTCGGACGTGTCTTATCCCAAAGGATCTTACCATCATACCCGACAACCTTTGCCACCAGCTCAGTAAGCTCTTTTATCGTCAGTTCCTTCCCCGTCCCGGCATTCACCGTCTCATTCCCCGAATAGTTGTTCATCAGGAAAACACACAGGTTGGCGAGGTCGTCCACATACAGGAATTCCCTCAGCGGCGAGCCGTCACCCCAGCAAACAACCTCCGTCAGTCCCTTCTCCTTAGCCTCGTGGAAGCGGCGTATCAGAGCCGGAAGCACGTGGCTGTGCTCCGGATGGTAGTTGTCGTTCGGACCGTACAGGTTGGTCGGCATAACCGATATATAGTCCGTGCCGTACTGCCTGTTCAGGTACTCGCAGTATTTCAGACCGCTTATCTTAGCCAGGGCATACGCCTCGTTGGTCTTCTCCAATTCCGAGGTCAGCAGGCATGTCTCCGGCATCGGCTGTGGCGCCATCCGCGGATAGATGCACGACGATCCAAGGAACTCCAGCTTCCTGCACCCGTTCTTCCACGCCGCGTGTATCACGTTCATCTCAAGCATCATGTTGTCGTACATGAAGTCAGCCAAATGCTCCGAGTTGGCTATGATGCCACCCACCTTGGCTGCCGCCAAGAACACATACTCCGGTCTCTCCTTCTCAAAGAAAGTATCAACCGCCCTCTGATCGATCAGATCCAGCTCGGAGTGTATCCGTGTAATGATATTGGTGTAACCCTGACGCTCCAACTCCCGCACAATCGCGGAGCCGACCATCCCTCGGTGGCCGGCAACATATATCTTCGAATCCTTCTCCATTTTCAAAATCTCCTTCTTATTCTTATGGGTATCATGTCGGGTGTCGGCTCGAACCCGTCCGGAACCACCAGCGCGAGGTATCCCCCTCCCCCGGCTCCGAGCATCTTCCAAGCCAACGTCCTGTCCCTTACCCTGTCGATGTGCTCCGCAACCCCTGGCTGCATCATCGCCGGAAACATAGCCACCTGCGCCTCGAAGGAATCGCGGAAAGCCTCCGCGAAACCGTCAAGGTCCCTGCGCATTATCGCATCCCAGCAGCGGTCGGCTGCCCCGGTCAGTGCCCTCACCTTCTCCGGTGTGATGTCCTTACCCTCCACAACTGAGCATCCCGGTCTCCGGGGAAACATCGGAACAAGCACGATGTGCCTCTCCAGCCAAGACAACACCTCCTCATCGTGGCAAGACTCTATCCGGTCAGGCCAGTAGCGCCCGTCGTAATGGTGGCGCGTCAGACCCGACATGCAGATGCCTATCGCATCCTGCGCTCCCGACACGTGATCCCTGTTCTCAGGGTCGTTCTCGAAGCAGAACAGAAGACGGGCAAGCATCTTCTCGTCGGAGTCAGGCAACTCGTAAGGCCAAATCTTCTTGGCAGCGTTACGCGTGGATGTCGACATGCCACCGCGCTCCATGAACTCAACCGTCGGCTCTATGCTCACGGTCAATGCCCACCCCGCACCGTGCCTCGACACATACGGCTGGTCTATCCAAGTCCCAGCTATATCTACACGGTAAGGCAGACGTGACTTGACCCCCTGACGCAGGGCGGTGGTGGAACGGGACTCCAGACCATCCTCAGGCACACGCTCAAGCACCACATACTCAATGCCCCGCTCCTCGCACAGCCTCCGCTTCACGTCGCTCCCCCCGTCGGAGTTCACAACGAACACATCCGGTTTCACCCTGTCCATCGTCTCAACGAAGTCGAGCATGCCGCTGCCGGAGTTGATGAAGGCATCCTTCACATACCGTATCGCCCTCACCATATATAGGCGCTCCCTCTCCGGGTACACCGTCTTCCGACCCTTCAGCTCCTCGATAGTCCTGTCAGACCCGATGCCGACATACAGATCGCCGAACCGCGAAGCCTCCCTGAAGAAAGCAACGTGACCGCTGTGCAGCATATCGTAGCAACCCGACACAAACACCTTCCTCACTTGACTATCCCCTTCTCCAGATACTCCTCCAGGTTCAGCTTCACCTGCTCCCCGGCACGCTCCACAGCCACCTTAGCCATGTCAGCGTCAACCATAAGGTTCACAAGCTCCTCGAAAGAAGTCTTCTTGGTCGGGTCCCAGCCCAATTCTTTCTTAGCCTTGGTCGGGTCGCCCCACAGGTTGACCACATCAGTCGGGCGATAGAAGTCAGGCGACACCTCCACGACAACCCTGCCGGTCGCCTTGTCAATCCCCTTCTCATTCTCACCCTCGCCGACGAACTCCAGCTCGATGCCCGCTCTCCTGAAAGCCAGCAGACAGAACTCGCGAACCGAGTGCTGCTCACCCGTCGCTATCACATAGTCGTCCGGCTCAGGCTGCTGCAGTATCAGCCACATGCACTCCACATAGTCCTTGGCATACCCCCAGTCACGCAGACTCGAAAGGTTGCCCAGATAAAGCTTCTCCTGCTTCCCCTGCGCAATACGTGCGGCAGCAAGCGTTATCTTGCGCGTCACGAAGGTCTCGCCGCGCCGCTCGCTCTCGTGGTTGAACAGGATGCCCGAGCAGCAGTACATCCCGTAAGCCTCGCGGTACTCCTTCACAATCCAGAAGCCGTAGAGCTTCGCCACCGCATACGGCGAATACGGGTGGAACGGTGTCCTCTCATTCTGCGGCACCTCCTCCACCTTCCCGTAAAGCTCCGAGGTAGATGCCTGGTAGATGCGGCACGAGCCAGCCAACCCGCACAGGCGCACCGCCTCAAGGATCCTCAGCACACCCGTCGCGTCAACGTCGGCTGTGAACTCCGGCGAGTCGAAGCTCACCTGCACGTGGCTCTGCGCAGCCAGGTTATAGATCTCGTCGGGGCGCACCTTCGAAACCACCTGCATGATCGACATCGAGTCGCCGAGGTCGGCATAATGGAGATGGAAATGTGGATGACCCTCAAGATGGGCGATACGCTCGCGGAAATCAACCGACGAGCGACGAATTGTCCCGTGCACGTCATACCCCTTCTCAAGCAGCAGCTCCGCCAGGAAACTGCCGTCCTGCCCGGTCACACCGGTTATCAATGCTCTCTTCATATATAGTCATAATCAAATTTCAAAAACGACAAAAAATCAAGCGTCCCCTCGACAAAAACCGAAAGAACGCAACATACAGTATTATAACATATAAATCTAACTGTCAATATAGTATATCCTTTTTATCAAGGATTCTTCCTATCACAAATGTCTTCTTGCCCATCCCTTAACATATAACCGCAAACAAGAACACATCCGAATGCAACTAACCCTAAGATTATTTTAAGCAATGTGACTTCTTCCTTCAAGAAAAACATTAGTACAGTCAAAAAAAGAGTAAGCATAGCTATCAGTACGGCCTCAGTTCCTCTCTTTACTTGCTGAGCTGCCTCTTCAATCTGAATATCAGTCTTCTCTAAAACCCTTTCATTGTTAATCTCTGATTCCGATTTAAAATCATTTCTTACCAGTTGATTCAATAAAAGAGTGGGATAAACATATGAATGAATATACTTCATAAGCTCTTCCTTCAAATTATCACCATATTCTATACTCGTCATAGAATTTCCATCCCCTAAGTATATACTCGGTTGAATGCCACATCTAAAACCCTTTTCGAAACATTCCCTAATTCGGAGCTCTTGATTATTTTCAAGTCGTTGTCTCTTAGTCAAACTACTTACAGGTCCAGGTGTATAATCTATTCCATCAAAGTCCCCCAAGGGAATATACCCCTCATAGAACACATCTAAGGAGTCACTATTAGGACCATTCATTATTACAACATATCTATTTTCTTCAAGATAGTTAAGCAAGGATACCAATTCAATAACAGTAGCCCTAGCACTATGATGAGTACGTCCCCCATCATTCAAAGCTAAAAGATAACATCTTCTGAATTCATTACTGATGACGACTGCTGTCTGACTGTCCTTAAACAATACAGGTGTCAACAAGTTGCCTAACATAACAGGATGGTCTACGTCAAATCGATCTATCAATCGGATGATTTCTTTCTCCCTATCTGTAAAATATGGCATTGGAATAGCTATTAGTATATATAGTATTTATTCTCTAATCAAATTATAAGTAAACCCTTTTAAAGAGTAATAATTCGGGCTTTACTCCAATCTACAGTAGCTTCGGCAGTGGCAACATCAGTAAATCGAAAATCTGTCAAAAATTTACGCAGCTTCTTTTCAGCTCCCTCCAAGCCGACATAACTCTTGAATTTACGGGCTGCTGAAAGACCCGGAACCATCGGCTGCCCGGCATCCAAATCTCGTGGATGTATATATGAGAGCAAATAATCCTTATCCTTCTTTGCCCAATGCTTAATCAGCGTATACGGGAACAACCTGAAATATCCACCTCCCTGATAGATGATATGACTTCCACCCATCTCCCTACAACTAATCGGAAATTCCTTTATCCGTTTACCGTTCACTTCAATTATAGCCGGTTCGGCCTTACCATACGATGGGAATCCTCCGTGGGCATGATGAGCCGGAAAAACAGAACAATCTATCTCAATCCCCAAATCATGGATTATCTCGAATGCCCAAGCCTCCGATTCTCGAATAGAGAACCCAGGTGCACGAAAATACCTTATTGGCTTCCCTGTCAGATCCTGAAGGAACTTCACCGAATAGTCCACGTCCTGTCGAAACTCCTTCGGTGTCTGCTGCCAAACCAGCTGATGATTCATTGTATGGCTGCCTATCTCGTATCTATCAGCAATCTTCTTAACCAATTCTGGATAGGTCTTAGCCACCCAACCTATTATAAAGAAATTGGCCTTGGTATCAGTTTCTTCCAATATCCGGAATATACGTTCCATATTCTCATAGATACGCACCCCATAATTACTCCACTGTTTCTCAGAGCGTGTGGAAGAGTTGTCGAGAAGGTGAAACCATTCCTCGACATCGAACGTCAGTATGTTCATAATATATTTTCTAAGCTACAGATATAATATCAGAATCAATCTATATCTCGTTTAGGAATATCCTTAACCACTTTTGCGGGTCTCCCTACTGCAATGGTCCAGTCAGGAATGTCTTTCGTCACTAACGAACCAGAACCGACTACTACCCCTTTACCAATTGTAACTCCAGGCATAACAAAACTATCCATACCAATTGAAGTACCATCACCTATACTTACAGGCAATTCCTTATAGGGTAATTTTGCATAATCATCACCCACAAAATAGTTTGATAAATCTCTTTTATGACATAAAATTCTACACCCACTGTCAATATGGACATGATTCCCAACTGTGATCAATTTAGATCTATTCTGATCAAATTTAACATGGTCTCCTACATACACATCCTTCCCAACACGTGCTCCCAACCTACGTAATAAAAATGGTCTTAGCATACGAGGAGCAATCGGTTCAAATATGACCCAATTCATCATACTTAAAAGAAGCATATGATAAGGATTAGAAAAGAACTTACCTATAACAGTAATTAAAGATACCTGACCATATTCTTCTTCCGGATAATTAAGGCCTATCGCTCTTAAAAATCTATATGTAAGACTTAGCTTTGCCATATAATTCTACGATATCTTCCTTTATTTATTCTTAAATAAAGACAGCAGGAGCTCTTTACACATCCATACTAAAGTAGGAGTAAACATTTTTATTCGTTTAGGTTGTTGAACAAGTCGAACCAGCCATTCAAATCCAAGTTTGCGTAGCCATTTAGGAGCCCGTTCTACTGTCCCGGCATAATATTCAAATACAAGCCCAACACCAATACATATAGTTTTTTCAAGTTTTGGTTGTAACAATGCCATTAAACGTTCTTGTTTTGGTGCTCCTAAACCTACCCAAAAAAAAGTTGGTATCTTTTCATTAATTTCTTTTGCAAGACTATCTATATCAAAACTTTCAATTGGTTGAAATGGTGGAGAGACAGCACATTTTATCTCCACATGTGGATAATCAGATTTAATTTTCTCTACAATTGTCTTTATAGTAGATGGTGTACTACCATAGAAATAATGAGAATAACCTCTTTCTCTTGATTCTTTAAGCAAAGAATGGAGTAACTCGTTTCCAGCAACTTGACCCACTTCTTTATAACCCTTATTATGAGCAATCCATACTAATGGTTTACCATCCGGAACAGTTAGTAGAGAATTATTCTGAATATTACAATAATCTAAATCATGATTAGCCTGATATGCAACTCTTGAATTACTTACGCAGATATAACCAAATCTTCTTTCCCTAATCGAGTTTTTAATATACTCTAATACCTGAGTCAAATTAACTTTGGAGACTCTAAAATCCCCTATCTCATATCTATTATTCGATTTCTCGCTAGCCATATTATTTATTCAAATAATCTATTCACTTACCACATCTAAATTTGAATGTTATTAATTCTCCTTCTGAGACCTATCAATCTATTACATCTGATAAAATTGAGAGCATATTGCTTTCCCATTTACCTATCGTATACTGCTCTAAGAAGCTCTTTTGACCATTCTTACCTAATTCAATTATCCGCGAAGGATTATCAATAAGTTCCTTAATTTTGTTTGCGAGATATGAGGAATCCTGAGGTAGACATATTAACCCAGTCACCCCATCTTTAATAATATCAGCAATACCTCCGATATCTGTAGTAATAGCTGGAGTACCCTGTTGCATTGCTTCTAATAGGACTAAGCCAAAAGTTTCATTATCGTAATAAGTTGGAAAAATAAAAATATCTGCGTCTGCGAATTCCTTATCTTTTTCCTCACCATATTTTCTTCCCACGTATTCAACTTCTTTATCAAGCAATCTATTTTTTATTTCCCAATTAAATCTACCAGAGTCTATTTCCTTGGTTTCTCCACCAATATACTTACATCTAAAAGTATATCCCCAATCTTTTAAAATCTTACAGGCATCAAGTAGAACAAATACACCCTTACTTTCAATAAGATTGGAAAGAAATAGTAATTGAGGTATATGTGGTTCTGACTTTTTTGGGTAGATTTGAGTTTGTGGTATACCATTAGGACATATATATACTTGCTCCCGCTTCACAACTTTCTCGATATCCGGATAGAGCCTCCATGAAAGTAAAATTACCTTGGAATTACTATAGGTCCATTTTAGTAAATGCCTATATCCCCATTTCTCACAATCTTGTGACATACCTTTATTATGTTGATGAATAATAACTTGTCTACCAAAAAGTTTACATAATAAAACAAATGGAGCATCTTTAAGAAAACCTTTTCCATGACATGTAATTGCAAGATAACAGGCATCATATTTCTTAGTGCAAAGTTTATAGAGAACTTTAACATATGCACCTCCAAAACGAAAAATCTTCTTCAATAAAGACTTACCAATTTCCTCCATACTCCGAGAAGTAGACAAATTTACCCAATCTAATTTGAATTTTCGATTTATTTTGTCACTATCTTTAAGATATTGGGTCATTAC
>CAMWTL010000123.1 GCA_947177145.1 uncultured Porphyromonadaceae bacterium | reverse complement strand
AAAAGGAAATACGACTATGATTAATCTTGAAAAAGGACAGCGTGTCAATGTCGAACTGCCGAAGTTCACTATCGGTCTCGGCTGGGACACCAACAGCTCAAGCACAGGTACAGATTTCGACCTCGATGCCTCTGCATTCATACTCGGTGAGAACGGTAAGATTCTTGAAGACGAATACTTCGTGTTTTATAACAACCTGAAATCGCCTGACGGAGCCGTTGAACATACCGGTGATAACCTTACAGGCGAGGGTGAAGGTGATGATGAAAGCATCCTCATTGACCTCTCACATATCGACCCGCGTGCCACAGAGATACGTTTTGTGGTAACTATCCACAAGGCTGACGAGCGTCGCCAGAACTTTGGTCAGGTACGCAATGCCTTCATCCGTATCTACAACAGTGTCACCGGTGAAGAGATACTTCGCTATGATCTCGACGAGGACTTCTCAATTGAGACAGCCGTTGAGTTCGGTCGCCTCTACAAGCGTAACGGACAATGGAAATTTGAGGCTATCGGCACAGGTCAGAAAGCAGGTCTTGCCCAATACCTCAATAAGTATAACTAATACTTTCCATTAGTGACTCTCTCCTCACCATTTTATTAAACCTAATAAAGACAAAAATTATGAGAAGACTTCCGGTTTATCTGCTCTTAGACACTTCCGGCTCTATGTATGGCGAGCCTATCGAAGCTGTCAAGAATGGCGTTCAGGTGCTCATCTCCACCTTGCGTCAGGATCCATATGCTCTTGAGACCGCTTATCTCAGTATCATAACTTTCGACAGTAAAGCTCAACAAGTGACACCTCTCACCGAGCTTTCAGCTTTCCAGCAGCCCAATCTCCAAGCCAATGGATGCACAGCTCTCGGCGAAGCCCTCTCCCTGTTGACTCAGAAAGCCGACCAGGAGGTCACGAAGACCACGATGGAGAAGAAAGGCGACTGGAAACCCCTCGTGTTTATAATGACTGATGGCGAACCCACCGACGACCTCAACAAGGGGCTTGCCGAATTTAAGAAAGGTAAGTGGGGTATGGTAGTGGCTTGTGCAGCCGGTGCAGGTGCCAATACCAATACTCTGAAGAAGATTACTGAGAATGTGGTGGAACTCGACACTGCAAGTAGCGATACTATCAAAGCTTTCTTCAAGTGGGTGTCTGCCTCTGTGAGTGCCGGTAGTATGAAAGTCGAAGATGGCGGTGGTGAACTCGGTTCTCTCGGTGAACTTCCACCTCCACCTCCGGAAGTGAATATTGTAGTTTAATTCATCGCTGACCCTCTCATTGCCGAAATCACCCGCAATGGGAGGGTAGCCTAAACCAACAGAATATGCGCAGACTTCCCGTATATCTTCTGATCGACACCTCCGGATCTATGAGGGGTGAACCGATCGAATCCGTCAAGGTCGGATTGGAGGCTATGATCTCCAGTCTGCGCCAAGACCCCTTTGCCCTTGAGTCGGTAAATATCAGCATAATTACCTATGACAAGGATGTGAAGCAAATACTGCCGCTTACACCTCTCGACGAGCTGCAATTGCCTGAGATCACTACCCCTGACAGCGGTCCAACTCACACCGGAGCTGCCTTGAAGCTTCTTTGCGAGAAAATCGACAAGGAGGTTCATTTGAGTACGAAGGAACAGAAAGGCGATTGGATGCCCCTTCTTTTCATTATGACCGACGGTAAGCCCTCCGACCTCCAGCTCTATAAGGAGATGATTCCCGAAGTGAAGAAACGTCACTTCGCAAGTATTATAGCCTGTGCTGCCGGTATGAGCGCTAAGACAGAGCCTCTGAAACAGCTTACCGACGAGGTTTATTCGCTTGACACTGTTGACAGCACGGCGTTCAAGAAATTCTTTAAATGGGTGTCTGACTCAATCGGTGTAGGCAATCGCAGTATTGGTGCCACCGATAGTCTTGAGTTGCCCCCGCCACCTCCTGAGGTGAATGTAATCATCTAAACCCAATCACAATGAATGTCAAACTTGTAGGTCAGTTTATCCAGCATCTTGAGGTTACACTTATGTCCGGTGAGAATTTCTTCGCAGAGAAGGGTTCTATCATATACCTTGAAGCCGGCATTGAGAAAGATCGTAGTCTCAGCGGTTCCGGCTTAGGGAGATTGATAGGGGCAAAGCTTTCCGGTGAGAATTTCTTTATCCTGCGCCTTTATAACAACACCAACATACCCCGTAAGGTGGTGCTTGGGAGCCGCTATGGTCTGTTGCCGGTAAAACTCAATGGTGAGACGATGATTTGTCATAGAGGCGTATATGTGGCATCCAATAATCAGGTTAATATCTCCACAAAACTCTCTATTGCCGGACTCACCGGGGGCATGGGTCTTCTGCTTCAGAAGATTTCCGGTAATTCCACCGTCTTTCTCGACACTAAGGGTACTCCCATCACAATCAACCTACAATATGGAGAGACAATAGAGGTAGATGAAGATCATATTATCGCTCTTCACAATATTGCCGACCATCAGATGCAATCCAACTGGTCGCTCGGCAATCTTCTCGGAGGTGAGGGCTTCAGCATGATGCGCATCACCGGTCCCGGCACCGTCTATCTCTCCCCCAGCAAATTCAACGAATTTTCTCCGGTCAATTCATAATACTCACTTTTTTCATCCATTCCACATTATGCGTAGACTTCCGATTTATTTCCTTGTAGACATTTCCGAGTCAATGGTTGGCGCTCCTATAGAGGAGGTGCAGCAGGGGATGCGTACTATAGTGCAGAATCTTCGTGTGGATCCGTATGCCCTTGAGACAGTGTTTGTCTCAATCATTGCCTTTGCGGGTAAAGCCACTATACTTTCACCTCTTACTGAGCTGTATAAATTCTATCCGCCTCAGTTCCCGATAGGTGGAGGCACATCTTTGGGAAAAGGTTTGGAGGCTTTGATGGATGACATTGACAAGTCGGTGCAGAAGACTACCAAAGATCTGAAAGGTGATTGGAAACCGATAATATTCCTCTTTACCGACGGAAATCCCACCGATAACTATAGCTCTGCTTTCAAACGCTGGAACAGTAAATATCGTGGACATTGCAACCTTGTAGCCATATCCATAGGCGACAATGTGAATGTGCTGACGCTTGCGCAGCTTACCGACGACATACTCCTGCTCAAGGAAACAGATGCCGAATCCTTTTCTCAGTTTTTCAAATGGATTACCGCCTCTATAAAGTCTACAAGTATGTCGGTGGGCGAGACCAATATAGATGAGGTCAAGTTGGCACCTACTACAGGTATAAATCTTGAGAAGGTGGAAGTGAATTCGCCGACTGACTACGACTACGCGGAGGTAGACGATAATTTTGTGGTGTTACACGGACGTTGTGCCAACACCAACAATGATTATCTGGTGAAATATGCCAAACACTATCCCACAGAAAGAAGGTCCGGTTTCCGGCATGATGACGGTCAATACCGTCTTATCGGTGCATATCCCGTTGATAAGAAGTCTTACAAATCACTTTCCTCCGGCAAGCCTCCCAAAATCAACACTATGCTCCTGAGGGGTGTACCCACATGCCCTTGCTGTGGTAATCAATTTGGAGTGGTGGTCTGTGAATGTGGAGGTATATCCTGTGCGGGAGCGGATGGATATGCTACGTGTCCCTGGTGTGGCGCCGGGGGCGAGTTAGGTGAGATGGGTCCCGACGGTATGAATATCACCAGGGGTTTGGGTTAATTTCAGAAAACAATTCAAAACGCTATGTATAGGAAAAAGAGAGCGATAGCACGCCCTATAGAAGTCAAGGAATCTTTTAAGGAAACCGCCCGGCTTCTTGACAAGGCAATACGTGAGGCAGGTGTGCCACTTGCCGAAAGAGAAGATTTTCTTAAGTGGACTATAGACTCATTGTGGCAATCATTCAGGAGTGAACGTATGAATCAACGCATAATAATTGAAAACGAAATAAAGGCTCTCGGTATACGCTTGCCGAACGGCACTGTAAAAACCGACTATTCTTCTACCTTTTCACTCCCTTTAGACAAAATCTCAGATGTCAGATTAGAGGGAGCTGACGCTTTGGGGCTTACGCTCATAAAATCACAGGAGGATGGTACCTTCACCATCTGCGGTAAACCTTTAAAGCCGGGCGACTTCTCTCTGAAAATCACTTATGCCACGGTGCCCGGTGAACCGCGTTCACAGTTGCTTATACCTGTAGCTTTCAATCCTGATCCGAGAAGCCTTTGGCGCGATATACCCACTGATAAGAATATACCTTATCCCAAGCCTGACACTATCGCAGAATACGTGAAGGTTGAAGCCGGGTTCGACGGTTCTCCTAAGAAGGATATGGTGGCAGCAAGCCGACGCGGACGCAGCCATGCTCAGGAGGGGAAACCTCGTGATGACCATTTCACAATCTTCCACTGTCCCGCTTCCGATTGGTATATTATGGCTGTGGCTGACGGTGCCGGCTCGGCACGTTATTCACGGAAAGGATCAGAAGTTGCGTGTGATACAGTGGTGGAACATTGCCGTGAGAGGCTTACGGATAATCTTGCTTTCGAGAATGCCATTAAAATATGGCAGCTTGATCCCGATAACAGGGAAAAACGCACGGTAGTGACACGCACTGTCATCGACATCATCTATAACGGTGCCCTCAAAGCTTATGAAGCTATAAAGAGAACTGCCTTCACAGCCGATGGGGGAAAGCTCAGAGACTATGCCACGACGCTTATGTTTGTGGTGTGTAAGAAGTTCAGTTTCGGTTGGTTCTTGGCATCTTTCTGGGTCGGAGATGGCGCGATGTGTCTTTTCGATGCCAATAGGAAGACAGCCAAACTGCTCGGAACTCCCGATGAAGGTGAGTTCTCCGGCCAGACACGTTTCATAACGATGCACGAGATTTTCCGCGACCCCGATATGGCTGCCAAGCGTCTGCGTATGGCTGTAGTGTCTGACTTCACCGCACTTTTCCTGATGACCGACGGGGTGTCTGACCCTATGTTTGAGACCGAAAAGAATCTTAACGACTATGCCAAATGGGAAGAGTTCTATAAGAAATTACAGAAGGGGTTCCCGGATGATGAGATAGGAGGCGTAGATTTATCAGACGACAATCCCAAGGCTGCCGGTCAGCTCCTCGAATGGCTTAATTTCTGGAGCCCGGGTAATCATGATGACCGAACAATAGCAATGCTCTATTGAGCCAACTTTATAATCATATGCTTTAAATCTGCACTTATGGCGAAGACTATTAAGCTGACAGCCACCGACGGCACACCCGTTGAGTTTGTAGACGAAGTGATTGGCAGCGGAGCGATGAAGGATGTCTACTTCAGCCCTGATAAAAGCTATGTGGTGGGTTTCTTCCGCCAGCCGCAGGATGCCAATGCCAAAGATCGCCTCCAGAATATTGTCGGTAAATATCGTGAACGTATATTCGGGCAGGTCGGTGGAGATTATTGGGAAAACCTCTTCTGCTGGCCTACGAAGCTTGTGGAATGGAACGGTAAGTTGGGTATAGTGTGTCCGGCTTACCAAAAGCATTTCTTCTTTAAAGACGGTATGTTTAAAGGGAAGGAGAAGGAGGGTAAGTGGTTTGCTTCCGCGAAGCTAAGAAATAAGTTTCTCAAACCTGAACAGAAGGGAACCTGGCTCACACATTATCATATGTGTCTTCAGATAGCACGTGCCGTGAGACGTCTCCATGCTGCCGGACTTGCCCATTCCGACCTCTCTTATAAGAATGTCCTTGTAGACCCTGAGAGCGGACGTGCCACAATCATAGACTGCGATGGCCTTGTGGTGCCGGGTAAATATCCTCCCGATGTGGTGGGTACTCCCGATTTCATAGCTCCGGAAGTGTTGCAGACACGTTCCCTGAAAGTAGGCGATCCGAATAAGAAGCTTCCGAGTATACAGACCGACCGTCACGCTTTGGCAGTCCTGATATATATGTATCTCCTCAACCGTCATCCTCTGCGTGGTGGAAAGGTCAACGACCTTGACCCTTCTCGCGATGAGGAGCTGTCGATGGGGGAGAAAGCTCTGTTTATAGAGCATCCTACCGATAAAAGCAATCGTCCCAAAACGGCTAATATGGCTCCCTCCGAGCTTCCTCAGGGAGACGTGGTGAAACGTCCTTACACGATATGTGGTCCATATCTGAAAGAATTGTTCGACCGTGCCTTCATAGATGGTCTTCACGACCCCTCAAAACGTCCTACAGCCGACGAATGGGAACTGGCTTTGGTGAAGACTACTGACCTTATGCAGCCCTGTAAGAATCCAGATTGTGAGGCGCATTGGTTTGTGTTTGACAATACTACAAAACCGAAATGTCCTTTCTGCGGCACTGAGTATAAGGGTCAGCTTCCGGTGCTCAATCTCTATTACTCACCCTCCCACGGTCGCTTTCTTCCTGAAAATTATCGCTTGATGGTCTACGATAAGCAGTCGCTCTATATGTGGCACGTCAACCGGTTTGTGACTCCCAACGAACGGACAAAGCCGGAGGATAAGAAACCTGTGGGTGATTTTCATTTCCACAACGGCAAATGGATACTTATCAATCGTCGTCTGCCTGATATGTGGGATGTCACCGGACCTACAAAGCGTCAGATAAAAGTAGGGGAGTACGTAGAGCTTACGGAAGGACGTAAGATTCTTCTTTCAGGAGCCGACGGAGGTCGCTTGATTGTGGTACAGTTAGTGAATAACTAAGTAGTAGTGGGTAGTAAGTAGTTAATATTAAAACATTTAAAGGGTAATTAGGGGATTGGTGGAATTAATTGGTGGAGAATAAGTTATTGAAGAGAATAATTTATATTAAATAATAATTTCAAATGTCAGAACAACATCATTACACGGGCTTGACCGATGCGGAAGTGTCAAGAAGCCGTGAGCAGTATGGAGTCAATATTCTGACTCCTCCTGAAAAGGATCCGCTATGGAAACGGTTCCTTGAGAAGTTTGGTGATCCGCTCATTATTATCCTTATGATTGCCGGTGTGCTTTCTATAGGTATCTCCTGCTATGAGTATTGGGGACTTAAAGAGGGTGCCGGAGTGTTCTTTGAGCCGCTTGGAATCTTCATTGCTATCCTCTTGGCTACCGGTCTTGCCTTTATATTCGAGCTTAAGGCAGACAAAGAGTTTGCCCTGCTCAATCAGGTGAACGATGATGAACCGGTGCAGGTGATCCGCAATAGCAACGCTATGCAGGTTCCTAAGAAGGATGTGGTGGTAGGCGACATCGTAATCCTCAATACAGGTGAGGAGGTTCCTGCCGACGGTGAGCTTCTTGAGGCTGTTTCGTTGAATATTGACGAATCTACGCTCACTGGTGAGCCGATAGCCCATAAGACCACTGATCCTGCCCAATTTGACAAAGAGGCAACTTTCCCCTCCAATCACGCTATGCGTGGCACAAAGGTGATGGAGGGTCATGGCATAATGAAGGTTCTCGCTGTGGGCGACAAGACCGAGAATGGCAAGGTGTTTGAGGCTGCACAGATTGACGACAGTGTTAAGACTCCTCTTAATGAGCAGCTTGACGGACTCGGCGACCTTATTACTAAGATATCCTACGCCTTCGCAGCTCTTATCGTAGTGGGTAGGCTCATCATGTATTTCGTCAATTCTCCCTTCGAGTGGGTATCCTTCATTGCTTATCTGCTTCAGACGCTTATGATTGCCGTTACTCTCGTGGTAGTTGCAGTGCCCGAGGGTCTGCCGATGGCTGTTACGCTCTCATTGGCTTACTCTATGCGCCGTATGCTCAAGACTAATAACCTTGTGCGTAAGATGCACGCCTGTGAGACTATGGGTGCCACTACGGTTATCTGTACGGATAAGACCGGTACGCTTACCCAGAACCAGATGCAGATTTATAAGACCAATTTCTTCGGTAATCCCTCTGACGAGGTGCTTTATGAAGGAATCGCGGTCAATTCCACTGCCCAGCTTGACCTCTCCGGCGATAAGCCTCAGGTGCTTGGTAATCCCACTGAAGGTGCGCTTCTGCTTTGGCTTCGTGAGCGTGGTGCTGACTATGCGAAACTGCGTGAGCAGGTAGGTCGTCTTGAGGAACTCCCCTTCACAACCGAGCGTAAGTACATGGCTTCCGTGGTGAAGTCTGCTACCGGCAAGAATATTCTTTACGTTAAGGGTGCGCCTGAAATTATCTTCGGAATGTGTAAGAATACAGTCGGTGTCACGAAGAAGGAGATTGATGCCCA
>CAMWTL010000122.1 GCA_947177145.1 uncultured Porphyromonadaceae bacterium | reverse complement strand
ACATTATGCGATTCACATAATTCAAATCGCATAATGTAACTCACATAATCCAAAATCCAGTCCTGCCTTTAAACTATAAGCCTTGTAGAAATGTATGGTGTCTAAATTTAGTTATCTGGTCACTCTTAAATTACAAACTTCTGGGCTATATCCAAGTGGTGCTTTTTAAATACTCTTTTGAGACCATCAAAACCGAAATAGTACCGTTATAAATCAAAAATGTACCGCCAAAAAACTAAATCTGAACCAACCAGACCCCATCTTGAACCGACTAAATTCAATTTGTACCGACTTATATTTTCATTCCGTACCGACCTCCAAATTTTTGTACCACCTCACAGTATAAATTCAATAATCCCTATACCGCTTAAGTATTTCAGATGCGACCCATGCTATCTCTTCCCGTAGCCAAGCAGGGGAGAGCACTTCAGCTGATGCTCCGAGACCTAAAATCTCTCGCTGAAACTCGTATTCGGGTCGGAGCCTATACTCATAATCGGAATACTCTTTAGTCCTCTCAATGAGTTTCTGCGATTTGTGAAGTGGTAAGGCGTCTATATAGGCACGTTGCTTACCATAGATGCGCACTACCACCTTCTCGCAATCGAAATCATCATCCACATTCACCCCCACCACTTCATCAAAATACGACCTTATATCAATAGTGGAGTCAGGAGTAAATGTATCAGTGGTGAGTTCAAGCGATTCGATCCGGTCAAGGGCAAATACCAGTATCTTATCCGTTTCTGCTACCTTCCCAAGCATATACCAGCGCCTCTCCGACTGTTTCAGACCATATGGCTCAACCAACTTTATGGTATCATCAGCGGAATTGAAGCGTCGATGGGTAAGTTTCAGAATACGGTTTTGGGTCAATGCCTCCACAATTAAGCCTAAATGCTCAAGACCACCGGGCACATCCTCAAATAAGATCTTTTCTGCAATCTCCTTATTGCCGATTAGATGATTGTCGAGGGCGAGACCGTTGAAAAGCCATGAGGTGAAGGTAGGCTGGTTTAAGGCATCCTCATTATCTATGTAGTAGGTGTTGCCGTCAAAGCGATTGCAGAGGATGTCTATACCGAAAAGGTCGGCAATGGCTTCCTTATGCCGATGGAAAGTCCGCTCCGGGATAGCCCCCTCATTCTCCAATCTTATCGACTTCTCGTCAAGCCACTTCTTGTTTATCTCCTCCAACGTTATGTGTCCGGCACATCGAATTGTGTCAACGAGCCACACATATCTTCTGATCAATCTTATCGAAGTTCCCATAGTTTCTGAAATTTACCCACAAAGATAACGTGATACTATGTCATTTCGTGGCATAGTATTACGTAATTTTAAATATTCTATGGTGCTAAAGTCAGTATGAAGTTCCTGACCGAAATCTCGGTATTTGTACCACTTTCTCTGAAACCATATAAAGTAGCACATCTTGACTTGTTAATATTGCAAAGATTTAAACAAAGCAATATATAAAAACAAGGAATATGAAATTACCGGCAATAGCATTAGGAACTTGGTCGTGGGGCTCAGGAATGGCTGGGGGCGACCAGGTATTCGGCAACCATACAGATGCCGAAAGTCTTAAATCAGTTTTCGACGCTGCATATGATGCAGGACTCACAATGTGGGACACCGCTACGGTTTATGGAATGGGCGCATCCGAGGATATTCTTGGCGGTTTCATCAAGAACTATCCACGTGACAAGTTTATTATTTCCACAAAGTTCACTCCGCAGATTGCTCCCGCTACTGAAGCTCCTGTCCTGACAATGGCAGAGGAGAGTTGCAAGCGTCTTCATACCGACTATATTGACATCTATTGGATTCATAATCCTGCCGACGTGGAGCGTTGGACTCCCGGACTTATCGCACTTCTGAAGTCAGGTGTGGTGAAGCGTGTGGGTGTCTCAAATCACAATCTGGCTCAGATTAAGCGTGCCGACGAGATTCTTCGTGCAGAAGGTTTCCGGGTGTCAGCCGTTCAGAACCATTTCAGCCTTCTTTACCGTTCATCTGAAAAGGCTGGAATACTTGACTACTGTAAGGAAAACAATATTGATTTCTTTGCTTACATGACACTTGAACAGGGCGCGTTGAGTGGTAAGTATGGCACATCCAACCCTATGCCCGAAGGTAGCGCACGTGCGATGACTTATAATCCGATTCTCCCGAAACTCGATGCACTTATCGCCGAGATGAAGAAAATCGGTGAGGCTCACAATGCGTCGGTGTCACAGATTGCTATTGCATACGCAGTCAATAAAGGCACTTATCCCATCATCGGCGTTACCAAACCGCGCCACGTGGAGGAAGCGGCTACTGCTGCCAAGATTAAATTGTCGAAAGAAGAGATTGACTCTCTTGAGGCTCTTGCTGCTGCCACCGGTGTAGACACAAAAGGTTCTTGGGAAAATCCTATGGCATGATAAGATTAGTTTCATTCTTTGCAACATTGCTGACGGTCTTTGGTATGGCAGCTCAAACGAATACTCAGGCGATAGATGTCCACTCGCATGTTGTGACCGACGAGTATCTGAAATATCTTGCCGCCAACAACGCGCTGATGGAAGATGGCTATCCTTTGCCCTCATGGGATGAAACATCTCATATAGAATTCATGGATAGCGCCGGAATTGATCGAAGTGTTCTCACTCTCTCATCGCCTCAGCCGTGGTTTGGCAACGTTGAGGAGAGCAGCAAAGTGATTCGTTCAGTCAATGAGAGTATGGCGCAGGCGAAGCGAAATCATCCTGAGCGTTTCCTATGGTGTGCCGCTGTTCCGCAACCGGATATAGAGGCATCTGTCAATGAAGCTGTCTTTGCTCTTGATTCACTCGGGGCAGACGGAATAAAGCTTGCCACAAGTGTTGACGGTGTTTATCTCGGCGATTCAATCTACGAGCCTTTGATGAAAGTTCTCGATGAGCGGGAGGCAGTGGTGATACTGCATCCGGTGAAACCTGATCCGGTCAACGAAAGTACCTTTACCGGGGGTCCGATTTTCGTGTATGAGTATCCGGCTGAAACCACCCGCGCCGTTCTGAATATGGTTGCACATAACGTGATGACCCGCTATCCGAATATCAAGGTGATTGTTCCGCATGCCGGGTCGTTTATGCCATATGCGGTGCCGCGTTTGAGAGGCGGTTATCCTCTGCTGCTGAAACAGGGACTCACCGAGCCTATCGACATAGACGGCAACCTCGCCAAACTTTATTATGATCTTGCCGGAGGACCCTCAGTTCAGGCAATAAAGATGCTTCTGACAGTCACCACCCCTGACCATATAATGTTTGGCACTGACTATCCATTTGTCTCTACCCCTATTCTTGAAAAGGTTGCGGCAAAGGTAAAGAATGAAATAACTCAGGATAATGAACTCGGTCAATATGCTGAGGATATAATCCGAAACAATGCAATGAAATTATTTAAAATCGAAAAGTAACTATGGCTAAAAAAGTAAATTTAGGCTCAAAGTTAGCTCTTTATCCTACGCCCGTCACCGTAATAGGTGCTGATGTCAATGGCAAGGTTAACTGGCTCGAAATCTCTCATGTCGGAATCGTAAGCCACGACCGTGTGCTCGTGAGCATGGCGAAACCTCACTATACCACTCCCGCTCTCGGCATCGGTAAACGTATGTCGCTCAATCTTGTAAGTCCGGAGATGCTTGAGAAGGTTGACTATGTAGGTAGTGTTGACGGCGACAAGGAAGACAAGTCAGAGGTGTTTGAGTATCATCGTGGTGAGGCGGGCACACCTGTGATTGACGAAGCGCCCCTCACTATGGAGCTGGAAATCGTGGATGTCTACGAATGTAATGGCTTCAACAACTTCATTTGTTCGATAGCCAACACGTATGTAGATGAGGACCGTCTCGATGAAAACGGCAAGATTGACTACAACAAGATGCACACTGTATTGTTTGAGTTTCCGACCTACTCATATATTCTTTCGGGCGATGTCATCGGCAAATGCCGTAAGATGCACGATAACTGGAGTAATAAGCACTGATAATTGGTTTGATTGCTAAAAAGACTATTGATTATAAAAATACTAATGACTATCGCCACGGCTCTGATTTTCTTCAGTGTCCGTGGCGATAGTCATTTAAAGGCGTAGGCACTCGCCATCGTTTGGAATAGGTGAGTTGATTGATTCGGACTGTGAGGGTATGGTTTTATGAATCAGTAACTTTAAGTTTGTAAAATTTGTTGTTTAAGGAGAATATAGGTAATTTTGTGGAGTGAATACCCCCCACTTATAACCCAATACCTTATGAATACGAAACTTATCCCGTTATTAATTACCTTAGTCACAGTATTTTTTCCGTGTCAATCTTTGGCTTGGGAGGTTATGGATACGCACAAGATGCAAGTGCTGAATGTCTATAACTGTCAGGTACAGATTATGTGTAATAACGGGATAGATGTATCGGAGGATAAAGAACCTGAATCGGTAAGTTTGAAGGGCTGCCCTATAATCTATGATCCGGGTGATTATACTGTGGTGGAGAAAGCTGCTCAGATGTTGGCTGATGACCTCGAAAAGGTGACTGGTATCCCCTCAAAAGTTACTGCCGAGACTCTGTTGCCCGAGTGTGATGCTATTGTGGTAGGTACCGCAGGTAAATCGCATATCATCGAACACCTCGCTCTCGGCGGTTACATAACTATCGACAGCATCAAAGATCAGTGGGAAAGATTCATAATCAAAACAGTGTTACTGCGTGGCGACGGCAAAAGCGAGCGTGGAGGCAAAGACTGTCATCTATTGGTGATAGCTGGAAGCGACCGACGAGGTACCGCTTACGGTATGACAACACTGTCACGTGCTTTGGGCGTTGATCCCTGGGTATGGTGGGGTGATGTCCCCGTGAAGCAGACTCCAGATGCAGCCGTCAGTGCCGATTACCTATCCACACCACCCTCCGTGAAATACCGTGGTATATTCATAAACGATGAAGACTGGGGGTTGCTCCCGTGGTCGGCAAAGAACTTTGAGAAAGAATTGGGCGACATCGGCCCGAAAACCTATGAGAAGGTGTGCGAATTACTATTGCGCCTGAAAGGAAATATGTTTGCCCCCGCTATGCACTCCTGCACAGGTGCTTTCTACTCTCACCCCGAAAGTAAAATTATAGCCGACGAATACGGTATCATAGTGACCACCTCCCATTGCGAACCGATGATGTTCAACAACGCGGCTCTTTCGGAATGGGATCCCAAACGTGACGGAGATTGGGATTATGGCACTAACCGTGATGTTATCTACAATAAATTTGTAAATCGACTTGAAGAGGCAGCTCCCTATGAGAATATCTATACCATCGGTATGCGTGGTGTCCACGATGAGGCGATGAGCCGTGAGCGCCCTGTGGAGGAACGTGTGGCTCTTCTTGAAAAAGTCATAGCAGATCAGCGGGAACTGCTGTCACGCCGTCTCGGTAAACCGGCGGAGGAAATTCCCCAAATCTTCGTGCCCTATAAGGAAACTCTTGACCTATACCGTAAGGGTCTTAAACTCCCTGGCGATGTTACTATAATATGGCCCGATGACAATTACGGCTATATGAAAAGTGTCTCATCCCCCTCTGAACGACTCCGTTCAGGTGGCTCGGGAGTATATTACCACACCTCCTATCTCGGTACACCTCACGATTATCTGTGGGTATGCACCACACCTCCGGCTATGATGTATCGTGAACTGAAAAAAGCCTACTCTTGCGGAGCCGACAGATACTGGCTGCTGAATGTGGGCGACATAAAACCTGCTGAACTCGACACTCAGACCTTCTTCGATATGGCGTGGGATTTCACCGCTTTCAATTACGACAATATCAACTCATATCAATCCTCCCTCTTGGCTGAGTGGTGTGGAGAGCAATATAAGAATGATTTTCAGCAAATTTTAGATGAATACTACCGCTTGGCGTGGATTCGCAAACCGGAATATATGGGTTGGGAGATTGAATGGGATACACCTGACACACGTGAAGTAGGGCCCACTGAGTTCAGCTTCACCAACTACAAAGATGCGGTGAAGCGCATAGAGGATTATTCTCAGCTTGCCGGAAAAGTCGATAACCTTATGCAGACACTTCCCGATTCACTCCGCACACCCTTCTTCGAAATGTTAGGCTACCCTGTATTGGCTTCAGAGATGATGAACCGTAAATTTCTCTTCGCCCAACTCAACGGTGAATTGGCAGCCGAAGGAGACAAGGCAGGAGCTAATTACGCAGCCCGCTTGTCAACAGAAGCAGCCGATAGCATCGAAAGCCTCACGCACATCTACAACACCCTCACCGATGGCAAATGGAACGGTATGATGACAGTGCCTCCCGGTTTCTGTGCCAAATATCAGGAGCGTCCACCATTGCAGCTCTTCCCCGAAATTGAAGAGAGAAGGGTAGACCTCAATACTCACCCTGATACCGCACCATTATGCCGTACTCTTGATCTACGTACAGCAATCATTGGTCCTAAAGCCAAAAAAATGGGAGCAAGGCTGATAGATGGTATCGGTTACGACGGTTACATACTCCAACTTAGCGATCCCGTCATATCCGAAATTATCGCCCCACTCTTAGACTCAATTATTGCACCCGGTTCCGGCACAGATATTCCAAATAAAGCAGATGATTCAGTAGTTTCTAAAATAGATTCTCCAGTTGCAACGGTAGCCCTTGGTTCATATAAGGGTGTGGAAGCAGTCAGTGAAGTATTGTTGCCGATAGAGGAGTTGACAGGCGACAGCGTAACCCTTCAGATTTTCCATTTGCCATTCTTCCCAATGTACGAAGGCAAAGGCTGCAAGATAGGAGTTAGCCTCGACGGTGGTGACGAACAGATAATCGAATACCTCCCCGAAGAATGGTCAAAGCCCTGGAAACTGAACGTCCTCCGCAACTCCGCCCTCTCCACCGTCACCTTCCCCCTCACTCCTAATACAAACTTACTCCCAAACAGTGACTGCCCAAACCCTGTCCACACCCTCCGTCTCCGAGGCATAGACACCGGTATGGCAATCCAGCGCATAGTCATCGACAACGGTGCCTTCCGCCCCGGCTACATCGGTCCCTCCCCCCAATAACCCTTTCATATTCTGCTTTTATAGCCCTCTCTTACCTTACATCTTTAATGCTATAAACAGACCTTCCTGATACTGTATGTATATTTATGGTAAGGTTTTAATGGATAGATTGATAGATTAGCCATTCGGTTAAATGGACGGTTTTCATTCGGTCATTTGGACGATTTTCATTCGGTCATTTGGACGTATTCTGTTCGGTCATTTGGCTATTTGGTGAGCTGAGTGTGGAGGTTTGGGCTAAAAAGTGGTTGGGTTGAGGATGGTTTTTTGGGAGATTGATATGCGTATTCCGTGATTTTTGCTTAAATTTGTCTTTTGAACCTTAAATATTAACATTATGGCTATCAATCTCCAGAAAGGACAACGTGTGGATATAGGTCTGCAAAAGGTATGTGTGGGCCTTGGTTGGGATGAGAATAATACGGGAGGTATGGACTATGACCTTGACGCATCGGCTTTTATGCTCGGTGAAAATAAAAAACTCCCGGAAGATGAGTTTTTCGTGTTCTATAACAATCTTATATCACCCGACCAGGCTGTTGAATCGTCGGGTGACGACCTAACAGGTGGCAACAGAGACGGTGGAAACGACAATGAGACCCTTACCGTAGACCTTGAAAAGGTTGACCCGCGTATCAATGAGATTATCTTTACTGTCACTATCCACGAGGCGGAGAAACGTCGCCAGAACTTCGGTCAGGTACATAATTCTTACATTCGTATCTATAATGCCATCACCAACGAGGAGATTGCAAAATATGACCTCGATGAGGACTTCTCGATTGAGACTGCTGTGGAGTTCGGTCGTCTTTATAAGCGTAACGGTGCGTGGCGTTTCGAGGCTCTTGGCAACGGTTTCAAGGGTGGGTTGCAGTTCCTTGTTGACAAATACGTCAGCTGATTCATCTGCATAAGCTTTATCTACGGAGCAAAGAATATACCGATTTAGTGGATAACTCCGCAATGTTGCGGTTTTTTGAAGCTTAAAATACCGGTTTTAGGTTGTAATATTACAGAAATAACCTCTAACTTGTAAATCAGTATTAACTTTGCAGTATAAAAATTACGTAAAAGGAAATACGACTATGATTAATCTTGAAAAAGGACAGCGTGTCAATGTCGAA
>CAMWTL010000121.1 GCA_947177145.1 uncultured Porphyromonadaceae bacterium | reverse complement strand
AGGGCAGACGCTGGACTTTTCCTTTCTGCATTGCTGCCTAAGCTTACTGCCAAGGGTGACTCGTCATTCCTTGACAAGGCTCTTGCAGACTATGCTACAATTAAAGAGAAATTCAACGAGCCGGTGAAGAATCCCGGAACTAAGGGTGCTATCCGTCCCGAATATATGCTCAGTCTTCTTGATAGCCTTGCGGATGATAATGCAGTGTTCACTGTGGATACGGGTATGAACAATGTATGGACTTCTCATTATCTTACTCCCAAGAAAGACCGTAAGATGGTTGGGTCGTTTACCCACGGTTCTATGGCTAACGCTATGCCTATGGCTATCGGTGCCAAGTTTGCTTGTCCCGATCGTCAGGTAATTGCCGTATGTGGTGACGGTGGATTCACGATGCTTATGGGTGAACTGCTCACCATAATCCAGTATAATCTTCCTGTTAAGTTGTTGGTAGCTGACAACCGTAGTCTTGCGTTTGTGAAATGGGAAATGGAGATGGCAGGACTTACACCGAATGAGACCAACCTTACCAATCCTGATTTCGGAAAGATGGGTGAAGTGATAGGTTTCCACGCTGAGACTGTAGACGATCCGGCAGAACTGGAGGGCGCGATGAAGCGTTGGCTTGCTGCCGAAGGTCCGGCATTACTTTCAGTGGTGACGGATACGGATGCTGCGTCGTTCAGCTTCTCTAAAGACCTTATGGAGTTGGCTAAACCGGGTAATCCTTTGAGCAATTTTGCTCCATTGGGTAGTTGATCCGAAATATTACCCTCGGGTGATTAATCGTAAATATTATGAAAGAGACACCTATAGAGAAAGTGCCTGAAGCTTGGACAGCTATCGCGGATAATCGTGTTAAGCTTGCCGAAGGTTACAGTCTGGCTTCCGGCAGTGCGGTTGTGGCATCTTCGGATGGCGATAAATCTTACATGGTGACTTGGCGTGATGGTGGACAAATCTTCACCTCCACCGACCCAGCTACCTATTGGCAGGGCTATTCCGGTTATCCTGTCATAGCTGTTTTGATGCTCCTCGGCAGATTGAGCTACAATAAAGAACTTGCAGCCAAATTTGCAGGAGTAGAATGGAAGAAGGTCAATACAAAGTTCCGCAACGATTATTCCAAAGCACTCAAATATGTAGAGGAGGAACGAAGCATTGATGCTGAAGCCGTAACATCAGCCTCAACCGAAGTGTTGAATGAGCTGAAATCCTTAGCCCTCACTATAAAAAGAAAGTAAACCGCAGTTTCCCTATCCTCAAGGAAACAGAGGATTTATCAAAACACAGAAAGGCTCCTAAATGATTGACACTAATCGTTTAGGAGTCTTTCTGTGCTTAATATTAATGAAAAACTTTTATATTTCGTCAAAAATCGCTAACTTTGTAGTCAACACAAATAAATTGTGAAACGATGAAAGACTTAACCAGGGTATTGAGAATGCTCTTGATGTGGATGTAAGGGAACTGATTTGTAAAACAAAAGAATAATAAGATGGCTAAAACCACCAGTCCATATTCAGCTGCTGTAACCGGAGGCGGTTTCTTGTTTAATGAGACAAATGCCATATTGCCTTTACTCCTTGATGAGAACGCAGTCGCTTTGATTAAGGATGAAGTATTGCACAACAACCTACTTCATATCAATTCTGAGAAATCAAGGAAACGTAACGTTGCTGAAATCAAACGGCGATTTGATACTATGCCCCGGTCTTTTTGGTATGATTATATGGATATGGATGATGAGAACAAAAGAATTGCCTTGTTTTTCGTTTTGTTGAAGACTTATAAGATACTCTTGGATTTCCACGCCAATGTGACAATGCGCAGATGGAGGTCAGCCACTCAGGACATTTCCATTGACGACCTTTTTATGGAATTCAACACCATTTCCGCAAAGGATGAGTTTGTCGATTCATGGAGTGAATCGACCAAAAAGAAAGTAGCCTCAGGTTATCTATCAATTCTGCGCCATTGCAACATGCTTGATGAGAATGACCGCTTGATAGCACTGAGGCCAACGAATGTTGATTTTTATTTCGCCATCGGAGAACCTTGGTTTCTCGATGCGTGTCTATTGGAACCCTACGAAATTGAGACTCTAAAGCGATGATGGCAATGACAGTAAAAGAGCTATACGATAAACTTTGTAGTCCCGGTTTTCAAAAGACCGAGGATGGCGATTTGTTTTATAATTTCTATCTCTATCAATACGATGCGGAGAAGGAATATGAGATCCGTGGCCAGATCAAGGAATTTAAGGAAAATCTTATTCGCCCCACTAATTATGTCGATGTCTTGTGTCTCGACCTCTTTGACGAGTTTTGCAGATTTCTTGACAACAAGAGATTTCTTCGTCACCCATCTATGCTAAAATATTTGCTGGATAGGGAACAATCAGACCCGGCACAAAATGCGAAGGGAGTGCAGGATACGCTATCTCGTAATGCACACAGTGAGGAATTCCTGAAATATCTTCATAAGCGTATTCTCGATCATATCAGCATCCGTGACGAATACCATCGTCCTTATGTATTCATGTATGGCATCGGGAGTATTTATCCTTATCTTCGTGTTAACGAACTATTAGCTCTCTATGAGGATTACAATGAGACAGACAAGTACAAGATAATAATTTTCTACCCGGGGGAACGGGATCACAATTCGTTCAAACTCTTCGGAACTATCGCTGATCATCACACTTACCGTGCTACCCTCCTTATAAATGAATAAACGCCTATATCGATATGAAACTTGAACAACTCTATAAGAAACAGATTAACCGTTCAGTCAATCCTGCTGTATCGGCAACCAAATTTGATGAAAAGACCATTCAAACGGAGATAGATGAGTATGTCTTTACTGATGAAATCATCAACGGCCTTGTCAAGATACTTGATGCTATCAAGAATAACCGTCCGTTTGACCATATCGGTATTTGGATTGACGGTTACTATGGATCGGGCAAATCTCACTTCCTGAAATATCTCGATTATCTGATCACTCCGGAGACTATGGATAAGGCGTTCAAGCGGTTGATAGAGGCAATCAATGAGATCGACCCGTTTGATGACAGGCATCAGTTAGCTCCCAATGTAGATAAGTCTACAGTCGAGAGCTTACGTAACTGGATGAAGAAAGCAACTATCGACACCTGTATCTTCAATCTGGAAACTTCGTATGATAATGCAACGGATAAGAAGAAAGCCTTCCTGCATGTGTTCTGGAATGAGTTCAATGGCAAGCGTGGGTTAAATAAATTCAACATATCTCTTGCCCAGCATCTTGAAAAGCCGCTTCAGGAGAAGGGTGTATTCGAGGATTTCAAGAAAGCCATAGCAGAAGAAGGTGGAGATTGGAATAATCCCGGAGATGCTGCTGACATCATCGACAATATGCTTGACTGGACACTTGACATAGCATGTGGATTGGCGCCGAGTCTCAGTAAGGAGAGTATCCGAGAGCGTATTATCAGACGCGACACGGTAATAAGTATAGAGCGTTTTGCCGAAGAATTGAAAGGATGGCTTAAAGATAAAGGGGAAAACTATCGTCTAATTCTTCTTGCCGATGAGGTCTCGCAGTTTATCAACAAAGAGCGTGACCGCTATCTCAATCTTCAGGAAATCATCACCAAGTTGTCTGAGGCTTGCGACAATAAGGTGTGGGTGGCTTGCACCGCACAGCAGGATTTGTCAGAGGTGATAGACGAGTGTAATCTGACAAATGTCGCTGACCCGGAGGGAAAAATACGCGGCAGATTCGAGGTCAAGGTATCACTCAAAGGGACCCAACCCGAAGTCATCACCCAAAAACGTATCCTTGACAAGAAGGAAGAGGTGCGTGAAGACCTCGGTGAACTGTATGATGCCAAGCATCAGGACTTTGAACTGCGTTTCAAACTTCCTAATTCATATGATGGCTATACAGACCGTGACAACTTCATTGACTATTATCCTTTTATTCCTTATCAGTTTAAACTGATTCAGAAGGTATTCGACAACTTTTTGCCTCTCGGCTATGTGGCACGTGAGGTAAAGGGAAATGAGCGTAGCATAATCAAGGTAGTGCATGCCACAGCCAAGAAACGTGCGGATGCTGAGGTGGGAGAGTTTATCTCTTTCGATGAGCTATACAACAATATGTTTGAGGAAGGTCTGCAAAACAAAGGTCAGCGGGCAATTAAGAATGCCTCAGACATTGCCAAGAAATATGAGAAGGATCCTCATTTTGCCCAAAGAGTGGTCAATGTCCTTTTCATGATATGCAACATCGATGACAGCGAGAAACTTCAGTTCCCCGCCTCGATAGATAATATCACTACATTGCTTGTCAACGATATCACCACTCCTTGGATTGTAATCCGCGACAAGGTGGAAAACGTGGTGGAATATCTGTGCGATAACAATATTATCCGTCGTGTGACGGGTAAGGCAGGGTCTCCTGATTCCTTCGCTTTCTATTCGGAAGAGGAAATGAAGGTAGCTGACCTTATAAAGAACCAGACCGTAGACAACAACGACCAGTCGAAGGTTATCAACGAGGTTATCACACGTTACTATAAGAGTCTTAAGAACAAGGAGCAGTTTGGCACACGTGCGTTCTCAGTCCGTCTGATCATAAAGCAGCGTGACATCTTTGGAGGAGCCGGTTCCGAAGTTCACTTGGAGTTCAATACCGACAGAGACTATGATGATGTCCATCGTTTCGCATTCAGTAATCCTGATGGAAGGCTTGTGTTCTATATGGGCGATATGATGCAGGAGAATAGGAAACTTCTCAACCAGTTCTCATGGTATTGCAAGGAACAAAAGTATATGGAAACCCCGGCTGCGAGTCCTGAGAATGCTGAGATCCGCAAGAAGTTCAAGGAACGTGCGGCGGAGGTGTTCTCAAAGGTAATAGAGCCGGAAATAAGGAAGATTTTGGATTCCTGTCCTGTGGTCAGCGGGCAGATGGTTCTTGATGATCCTGACCTAACGATGTCTAATGGCGATAACCGTTTCCGTTTAGCCATGAAGCATCATATGGAAGGTATCTATACAAAAGCTTCGTTGGTTAACAGTATCTCTATACCCCGTAACACCGCTGATCTCCGTGCGGCTATAGGTCGTCCGATTCAGCCGGGAGAGTATGAGGATTTGAATGCCGTTCCCACAGAAGCGGAGAAGGAGGTCAACACCTATCTTAGTCGCCAATATGGTGATGTGAATGTAAGTGATGTGGTGGCTAAATTTTCCAAACCTCCCTACGGTTGGGACAGTATCCCCACACTATATGTGGTCAATGAGCTTGTGCGTCGTCATCTGCGCGATTATGCCTACGGAAACGACCGCAATGTAGACGTTCAGACTGTTGCTTCCCGATTAGTAAACGAGACCAACAAGTTTACTGTGAGGGAAGGTGTGGCAATCTCTAAGGAACTCATCCATGGTTTCAACGAGGCGTGGAAATATATATTTGGACCAAGCGCATCGCTCGGAGTGACTGACAGCACCCAGTTGTTCCGTATTGCAGCCAAGGAGGATAATCCTAAAGGACTTCGAGGTATGATTTCCGCCTATAATAAACTGCTCATAGATTTTGGTTCGTATCCTTTCTTGCGTCCGGTGGCTGACGTTGTGGAATTGATGGAGAAATGGGTTAAGCAACGTGATCCGGAGACTTTCTTTAAGCTTGTTATAGATGAGAAAGACAAGGCTAAGAGTATGATGGATAAGGTTCGGGAAGTGGTTCAGTTCACACATGACCAGATCTGTCAATTCCGTGACTTGGTAGGCTATACAAAGAAGAATGCCGATAACTTCACATTCCTGTCCGGCAATCCGGAGATGAACTCAAAAGTGGAAATGCTCACCTCGCTTGAAAAGGCGTCCTGGCCGATACGTATCCGTGATTATGTCAAGGCTCGTAAAGCTGTGGATACTGCCCTTGACGAAGTGCGTAAAGAGAAACGTTTGGCTATTGACAAGGCATATAATGAGACCTATGCAGAGCTTTTGAAAGCAGCTTCCGAACAGGAAGTTGATCCTTCCGTTCTTAAAGATGTGAAAGAGGTGATTAAGATTCGTTGTATGTCTGACAATATCCTTGTACTCCAGAACAACGCCAACACGGACTCTTACTTCAAGGACGAGGCTGCCAAGATTACTGCTATTGTCAATAAGCGAAAACTTGAGGAAAAGGATAAAAAAGATAAAGAAAAGGGTGGTGGAAAGGATTATGGGTACGGTGATGATAAGCCTGATGAGGTCAAAGAACCGTTATCAATAACCTTGAAGACCAAACGTGCCACACCTCTTGGTTCTGCTGCTGATGTCGATAGCTATCTTGAAGGACTGCGTAAGCAGCTTATGGAGCATATTGATAAAGGAGAGTCTGTCATCATCATATCATAAGAGGAATTATGACTGTAGAAGAACTCGAAAACATAATCAGACATTCGGAAGTGTCACTTGTGCGTCCTGCCCCTATCCGTATCTTTATACTTGATGATAGGATTGAGATTCACAGTCCCGGCAACCTACCTCGTGGTTTGGCTATTGGAGACATAGAGAATGGAACATCAATGCCTCGCAATGAACAACTGTTCTATCATGCCAATTTCCTGCTACCATATTCGGGGGCAGGAACGGGCATTTTGCGAGCCATAGACGAGGGACTCGATATTAAATTCAAGAATGATGAACAAACAAAGGAATTTGTCATTACCATTCCGAGAAAGGTTTCAGATAAACCAGCATCCTCTTCAGAGGAACCTGTAAAGGAACTAGTAAATATCTCTGATGAACAGAAAAAGAACCAGAAAAAGGAGGAAAATAACGAAGTAGACCCCAAAAGTAATCAAGTAGGGGATTCAAGTAATGACAAAAGTAACCAAGCAGATGAGAAAAGTAACGAAGTAGATCAAAAAAGTAATCAAGTAGAGGAACTGAGTAACAGCAAAAGTAACCAAGTAAGACATAGAGCAAAAGTAACGAAGAAGCAAAAAGATATTCTGAATTTTTGTTCTGTTCCTCGTTCTGCTCAAGAGATAATGGATAGAATTGGAATAGACAATCAGACCAACAATCGGAAACGATATATACAAGCTCTTATCGATATGGGCTATTTACAACCATTATATCCGGAATCTATGACTGCTTCCAACCAAAAATATGTAAAGGTCAAGAAGTGATGAATACGACTAAACTGAAACGCTTCGCTACAGAAGCTCGAAATAAACTAAGGCAAGGAGTGGAAAAACGACTTGTCATGCTCGGTTTCAATGATGCCGGAATCCCCATGGTGTCTCCACAGTTGGTATCGGGCGGGGCCGTCTGGAAAGATAAGCCTTGTACTGTGGCTTTCTACAATGGTTTCAAGGCATTGGAGGAACAGATTCAGAGATATGGAGCAAGCCATGTGGTTGAGGAAGCTGCTTATACTTGGTTCAACCGTCTGATGGCTATCCGAATCCTCACGATGAATGATCTTTGTGAGCCGGCGCTCCGTTATGTCGGCTCTACTCGTACACCCCTAATTGTAGACGAAGCTCGCCAAGGGCATATTCCTGAAATGTCTGAGGAAGATAGGGTAGCGCTTATGGTGTTGCTTGATGATGATACCAAGACACCGGATCAGTTTGCGATGCTGATAACCGCCTTCTGTCATAATACTCCTCTGATAGCAAAGTGTTTTGGATTGCCGAGTGATTATACGGATGTTCTTTTCCCTGCCAACATCCTTTCCGAAAAAGGATTCATTGATATGCTCAACACCACTGATTTCATCACAGAAGAGGATTATCGTTCCTCTGAACTGTTAGGTTGGCTTTATCAGTTCTATATCTCAGAGAAGAAAGATCAGGTATTTGCCAAGAAAGGTAAATATGATGCAGATGATATACCGGCTGCCACTCAGATTTTTACTCCCAACTGGATAGTGAAATATATGGTACAGAACGCCATTGGAGGTGTGCTTGGTGGAAAGGATATGTTGCCGGAGAATCAACGCAAGTATTATGTTGATACTCCTGAACCTCCAACTGCAATTTGCCACGACATCGAGGAACTGAAAGTAGCGGATTTGGCTTGTGGTTCCGGACATATACTAAATGAATGTTTTGATCTCCTTTACGACCTTTATATCTCTGAAGGTTATACCCGTCGTGAAGCCATCGAATGTATCTTCACCAAAAACCTTACCGGAATAGACATAGATACTCGTGCCAAGCAACTTGCTACATTCGCCCTTATG
>CAMWTL010000120.1 GCA_947177145.1 uncultured Porphyromonadaceae bacterium | reverse complement strand
ATTTTATCTGTGTATCAGTTAAATATACTTTGTCACAATCTCTAAGCAAGAGATTATGACAATTGCTAAACAAATAAATCTAGCTGGCTACATAGATCTTATTCAAAATCTGAATGTTAATCGACGCAGCACTAAGTTAGCTCCGCATAAAGCTATTTTACTATTGTCTGTGATTGATTTAATCGAAGAAGGGATAATAAGCACACCTTTTGTCTCCTTATCAGAGGAATTAACCCATACATTCAAAGTAAATTGGAATCGCTATGTTCCTCCTTCAAGTGTTTTTTCATGTAAACTCAATTATCCATTTTTTCATTTATCCTCATCTCCTTTTTGGAAATTAGAAAAATTACCCTCTTACGAAGAAAAGAAAGTATATTCAATGTCTGCCCTAAAACATAGTTTTTCCGGGGCCACTATCTCACAAGAACTTTTTAACCTACTCCAACACCCTGATTCAAGAGGTAAGATTAAAGCTACTCTTATTGCAACTTATCTTTCTAATGATACTACAGGAACTAATCTAAATTCCTATACCCTACTATTGGGATTATGTCTATTATTTGTTGCATAATTTAATAAGACATCCATTGCCAAAGATTAAGAAAGAATAACTTTCTTCGGGAAAGATAGTTACTATAAGTCATATGTCAAGCTAAAAGTAAGCGGCCGATTCACATCGACCGCTTACTTAATGTTTTCCATAATACTTTTCAAACTAACCTAACATCATGAAACAATTGAAATTCGCTGATTGCTTGCTCTTTCATCAAGCGATTTTCTGTTATTATAACATCAGAAGGTCATAAATAGTTCATATAGTAATAGAATTGCGAATTCTATTACTTGTCTTTGTAGTGTCCTTCCAATTCTATCACTATCACGTATACGTCTTCGTCATATATCCGATAAATTATGCGGTCATGCGCTAAGATATGTCTGGAATAAGTTATATTGCCACCTCCTACCAATGGTTCCGGATGACCTATGCCATGTCGTGGATCAATGGCAATGGCTTTAACTACATTGGTAAATTTCTTAAAAAGAATCGGATTCGATTTCTTCCACTTCGCAATGACCTTGACAACCGGATCATCAAATTTGATTGTATACATTATAAAGAGTCAAAGAATGATTCAAGTTCCTCCGGCGTACTGCACGATACACAACGACCCTCACGACACGCTCTCTCAGCTTCCTCAATACGCTTCTGCAAAGCCGGAGTAATCGTCAAGTCCTCTCGACCTATACTTGTTAGGGCATAGATACGGTTATGTCTACGGATTAAGACAGGTTCACCTCTGTCTGCCCGATCGAATGAGGCTGACAGATTGTTGCGGTAATCTCTTACTGATAATGCTTCCATACTCTATTTTTTTGCAAATATAACAATTTTTCAGAAGAATAACAAACAAGTACACACTTTTGTGTACACTTGTTGTTTCAATTAATCAGTAAGCGGCCGATTCACATCGACCGCTTACGTTATCTCAGATTTACTTGCGTAAGGTCAAATTTATCGGTGGGCTTTGTATTTGGCAGCTGCCTGTGCATAGCTATTAGCCTTAGCAGCGTCAGCCTTCACCCCCTTGCCATTGCGGTACATATCCTCAAGTCGCTCACAAACGACCACCATCAATGAAGCCGGCAATTTGCCGTTTTTCGCAATAGGCTCGTAGTAGTAGGCAGCCCGTGCAAAGTTCTCGTTCAGGAAATCACCGTTATAGTTCATACTGCCTAAGTAGAACCTTGACCAATCGTCGCCATTTTCCGCCGATTTCTCACGATCCTTAAGACCTTTAAGGAAACCGGCCTTATAAATCGGCTCATTCTGAAGCTTCATCCCTGAGTGTACTTTCTCTATCCATACAAGGGCAGTCTGAGCATCCTTAGCCACTTCGCCATTCGCCGGCTGTTCGGGAAGCATCGGACGGAAAAGCATTACACGTGAGTAATTCTCACCAAGTTCACCTGCGAGATAATGCCAGAAGAAAGCATCAGGATAGTCAAGAGAACCGCCGTTCTTAGTGCCGAGCAGATTGGCGTATAGCGACATACCTCGCGGATAACCCTTGAGTGCAGACTGATGATAGTTCTCACGTGCCTTTTTACCATCTTCCTTGACTCCCTTACCCTCTAAATACATACTGCCAAGAGCGGCATATGCAAAACCGTCGTGTCCGGAGTGACGGGTGTCAAAACATTGCTTTGCCTTATCATAGTCTTGACTCTGAAACCAATACAGTCCAAGGGTATCATAGGCTGCCTCATTTCCGCTTTTGGCTTCCTTCTCCAGAAGCTCAACATGCTTTGCGTCAAAGATTGCATCCGGCTTAGGGGCATTTGCTGCAACAGTTTCGGTCTTGGCTCCCTTCTTGATGCCAAACAGTGAGAAAAGATTGTTACGCCCTGCCGCCGTAGCAGACATAGCGATTAAGAGGAGATTGAGAGCAATAAATAATTTCTTCATAGTATAGTGGATTATGATTTGTTATAATACTCGTTAAACAATATAAGTCCCATAATAGTTTATACCCACCCTAAATCTTAACATGAAAATCTTTAGCCACCCAATATTCGCCTCCAAAATGATGCGAGCTATCTATACGCTACAAACTCCCCCATATAGATTATACAGAAACCGATTCTTTTTATTAATTTTGTAGCCTCATCAAACTAACCTGCAACGCAATCATAAACCAACATGCGATGCAGACCTTAAAATCAGCCCATAAATGAGACAATTCTTTCGAACAGAGTCTTCAACTTTAGCAATTAGAGGCTTAATAACCGGTAGTTTACTATTGGTTTCCAATATCTTTCCCAATATAATATCAGCTCAATCCAACTATAATTATCAGGAACTTAAAAGAGAATACCTCAACCGGGGAGTGGTAGCGGTAAGAACCACAGATGATAAGGTAGCCATATCCTGGCGATACCTTTCCTCTGACCCGGAGGACGTGACTTTCGACCTATTTCGCGACGGAAAGAAGCTGAACAAGCAACCCTTAGCAGAAAGCACCTTCTTTATCGACAATTATAAAGACCGAAAACCGGCTGTCTATTCTGTAAGACCATCCAAAGGAACTGCCGGAGGGGAATATGCTCTTCCTGCCGATGCACCCGTAGGATATATCAACATACCCCTCGACAAACCGGAACTCGGAGTGGATCCTTTCGGCAAGGAGTATTTCTACACAGCAAATGACGCTTCGATAGGTGATGTTGACGGTGACGGGGAATATGAAATATTCCTGAAATGGGATCCCACAAACTCACATGACAACGCACACGACGGCTTTACGGGGCCGACACTCATAGACTGTTACAAACTTGACGGCACACGGCTATGGCGCATTGACCTCGGCGAGAACATCCGCTCCGGTGCGCATTACACGCAGTTTCTTGTGGCAGATTTCGACGGCGACGGATGTGCGGAAATGATATGCAAGACAGCCGACGGTACACAGGATGGTGTCGGGAAAGTGATAGGCGACCGCCGTGCCGACTTCCGCAACATGAAAGGGCGCGTAATTGCCGGACCCGAGTACCTCACCGTGTTCAATGGCAAGACCGGCGAGGCTATGGCAACTGTAGATTATACGCCCGAAAGAGGCGAATTGAAAGATTGGGGCGACAGCTATGCCAACCGCTCGGAGCGTTACCTCGCAGCCATGGCTTATCTTGACGGCAAACATCCGTCGGCGGTGATGTGCAGAGGCTACTATACGCGCAGTGTATTGGCAGCCTACGATTGGGACGGCAAGGAACTGAAAGTGCGCTGGGTGTTCGACAGCAATAATCCCGGTTGTGAGGGATATGCCGGACAAGGAAACCATAACCTGCGTGTGGCTGACGTCGATGGTGACGGTGCCGACGAGATAATCTACGGACAGATGGCTGTAGACCATGACGGGACAGGTCTTTACACCACCGGTATGTATCATGGCGATGCTATCCACCTCATATCCGATATTAATAATGAGAAATACTATGTATGGGGTTGCCACGAAAATAAAAAGGATGGCACTTCACTGCGTGATGCTGCCACGGGGGAAGTGATATTCCAGATAAAGAGCCAGAAAGATATAGGACGCTGCATGGCAGCTGATATAGACCCCACAAATCCGGGCGTTGAGCTATGGTCGCCCAACACAGACGGTGTCCGTTCCTTCAGCGGTGAACTCATCTCCCCCTCTATGGAATTTGTGAGCGAAGTCGCAGCGGGCATACCGGTAAATATGGCTGTGTGGTGGGATGGCGACCTTCTACGTGAGCTACTCGACAAGAACGTGGTCGGCAAGTATGACTGGTCCACAGGAGAGGTTAAGCCACTTGCAGTATTCGAGGGTTGTATGTGGAACAACGGCACAAAGGCAAATCCCTGTCTGCAAGGTGACATAATAGGCGACTGGAGAGAAGAGGTGCTTATGCGTACTGATGACAGTAGTAACCTGCGCCTCTACGTCAGTCCCATTCCTACAGACTACCGATTCCATACTTTCTTGGAGGATCCGGCTTACCGTGAGAGCATCGCCAATCAGAACGTGGCTTACAACCAGCCCACCCAACCGGGATTCTATTTCGGAGAGGATTTAAAAGGAAAGAAATTCAGAGGCACAAAAATAAAACTATGAGAAAAAAACTGCCCACGGCTATGGTCCCAGCCTGCTTGCCGGAGCTGAAATAGACTATGGATAGGTCTGCCTAATAGCTATGCAGACCTATCTTTTTTTATTATAATTACCCCCAGCCCTACAACCGAATCAGAAAAAACATTTCTTATTTTAAGAAAATTTCTTCCAACTTGTATCATTAAATGATACATCTAAGTGATAATTTTGCAACATTTAAACAGATGAGGTATGAAAGAATCGCAGACAGATAAATATTACTGGGTCAACAGAGCCTCCGATCATCACATCCGCAGGATGCTCACCCTCGCTCCTGCCGACAGTCTAAAAGGCGACCTCATGGGCGCGGCAACCCCACAGTATATGATGTACCGTACCGAGGTGTTGACTTCAGCTGACGGTAATCGCCGTTACGAGTTTCTCATAGAATATGACATTTATAATCCCTCGCAAGGCATCTACTTCGGTTGCAAATCAATCACGCTCCCCGGCTATGACCATCAGGAGGAGATTACCAAAGCTATGGAGGATTGGCGTATGGCACTCCCCCATGTGCTTCAGCGTCTCAATAACGTATTTGTGGATAAAGACTTCACCTACCGCTTTAAAGACACCGACAACGATAACGACAACACATTCTGGCCATTCTGGATTACCCTCTATGAAGACGAGGATCCACGCGAAATCGGTGTGAGGGCATTGACAGTAATAGCCGGCGTCTATCGTCAGCTTATCGAAGGCACCCTTCCCGACCTACCTCAATCCTCAGTAGCTGAGGAGAAACAGATAAAAGTGCGCACCGCCTTCACTGAAGATGCTTACCTTAGGCTGAGTGATACGGTTAAACGTGCCATCAAACGTCACGCTTCCGCTGAAACCATCGACACGTTACCGGAACAGGGGTGGAATCTCCTGCTCACATTCCTCGACAATGCAGAGAAAGCCGGAATAATCCACCGTGACGAATGTTACGAAAGAGGTTGGCGATTCGACAGCCGTTACAGTGACGTCGATTTCAAATGTATGATCCAGACACTCTTCACCCGATTGTCTACGACTCTCGGCATAGCAAACCTCCGCATACCTTGGAACGACCTCATCACCCTCTTCCTGCGCTCCGACGGCACCGCCTACAAGATTCAGGTGAAGACCCTCCAGCCCAAGGCAGCCACAAAACGCCGTTGGAACGCTCTGCTCCATGATTTGTATAAAACCAAATAAAACCCTATCTGAATTTCTCTCTTCTCAGATTGGACTATTTTTCAAAAATACTATACGTATATTTCCAAAATGCAATCCAACCACTAATTTTGTCAACTAAAAACCCCTAATATTATGCCAATCTATAAAGTAACTACAAAAGGATCAATGTACTCCGGCGGCTACCACATCGAGCCCGGAATGTCAGTCGAAATAAGCTCTGTCTTCCCCGTAAGCGGGATGGGCAGCCTGATCGCCTCACAGGTCCAGAACGCCTTCCTCTCCAAATACGGTGTAGACCTCAAAAAGATGAACTGCCTCAATGCCGGCTACCTCAAAGTAGAAAGATTATGAGCAAGAATTCCCTGACCTCAAGGATTTCGGATGCCACATCCTATATCCAACGCCTCGATCAAATCTATCAGTCCTCACCTACTGCCCAGCTTCTCGTTTCCAATGCTCCTCAGATATTACAGAGCTTCAATTCCCTGAAAGCTCTGGCAATGCAACAGGACGCTCAACTCAAAGCATTGGCAATCAATCGGGATAAAGATCTGGAGCAATTTCGTGAAGTAGCTTCCGGCATGATGAACAATCTCCATATGATTCTCTCTCAGATTCATAATCTACAGAATTCCGTGAGAGAGTGCGTCGCCTCAGCCGGAAACGATCCGAACGCGAGAACCGTAATAGAATTTACAAATCGGCAGATTGACCAGAACATAGCCATGTTCAATAATCTTACCTTCCAACTTCTAAACGCTTAACTTATTCACTTAAACTACTTATGAGCAACGATAATCTCAATAAGGATGTAGCCTCCAGCTTGGCGGCAATGAACGCCGACCTCTCTGCTCCGACACCGGTTAATCCTACCGATACGATTCAGCAGATGTCAGCTGACTCCTCTCTTCCCGCACAAGAATATCATCCTACCATTACAGCGAAACAGCAGCTCAAATTATTTGAGGAGATCAATATGCTTATGGGTGAATTTCTCAATTCTTTAAAAAGTATTGATGCACAATTCAGCCAACAAGCCAATCAGTTTTTTAAGACAGCATCCACTCTTGCTGATAAAGCTCGAACTACAAAAGAGGAAGATTACGAAATGGTAATGAACATAATGATAGGTGGAGCAATTAAAGGAGCCGGTAAAATATGGAATACCTGGCAAACGTCTAAAAAATTGTCAGAGATTAAAGCCATTCTTGCTGATGAAGCTAACTCTAAGCTCTCAATGATCAATGATCTCAAAAGAATGATCCCGAATAGTCTTGAGGTTAGCTATAGAAGATTTGAGGAAGAGACTGACCCCTCCCGTTATATTGTCTGTCTTGATAATCTTCGTATGAGTGAATATATGAACTCAATAGTTCTCTTTTTGGAACAGACTTATACCGCAGCCCTTAATAATAGCTTCCAGAGCACCTATCCATTTCCCTCATATGCTCCCATCAACCGTAAGATCTTATATGAAGTTTTAGGTGGTCAATCCTTAAGGGGAAATATTGATTCACCGTTTTTACTAAGACCCCATATTAATAAATTCATAAGGGAGACTAAACGTTATGTGGAAACAGGGAAAACTCCTGACAAAAAAATTTATCTTTTCGCATCCGATCCTCAGCTAATGGCAACCGCCATCTATGATTCATATCCTTTAGAGAAAGGAAATAAAACAATAGGAGATTGGATTAAGACTGTGGAGTCAACTGATGATGGACTGAAGATGCAATCCGAACAATATTATAAGCCATTTATGGATCTGTATATGGATGTAAGGACTAAACCGGATTCTCCAGTTTCAAAGCTACTGTTGAAAAATAAAACATATGAAGATACTTTGGGGCGTATCGCGGATATTTCTATTGCCAATGCAGAAGTAGAACAAAATGAGATGATCTTAGGTATAATTGTCATTCTTTCGGCAATACTTGGCTTTTTAGGAGCATGGGTAGTGTATAACATTGCTTGGTATTGGAGTATAGCAATTGGTATAGGATTCGGTTTTATAATGCGAGAGCTTTTGCCTTATCAATCCTTGGCTGATAAGCAATACGATAAATTATTCTTAATTGAGAAGAATATCCAGACTTTTACTCGGAAAGAAATGGGTGATACAAAAATTATCAATCTTGCCAAGCTGAATAGCCGGAATAATAGTATTTGGGGCTTTATTATTATAGGTGCTATTATAGGTCTATTCTTTAGCATTGTTGGTGCTATACCGGGCGCAATAATCGGAGGAATAATAGGCATGTTTATAGGTGAGGATGACGATGAGGAGGAAACAGACTACACCTACGACCATATCCGATTAAAGACATCCAAGAAAACGTGGTGCTTGCTTATACTCGTAATCGCAGCTCTCCTTTATGTGATCTACCGTATAATCTTCCACTGATTCTTTCCCGCCTACTCTCATACTAATTAATCAACTTCAAACAATTTTAATAATATGAAAAAGACATTTTTCACCGCACTTTTTGCAGT
>CAMWTL010000119.1 GCA_947177145.1 uncultured Porphyromonadaceae bacterium | reverse complement strand
GGTGAGGCTATGAAGACACGCAAGCAGCTTTGCGAGCTTCGTCTGGAGATGGGCAACCGTCTTGGTCTGCGTGACAAGAACGTATTCGCTCCCCTCTGGGTGATCGACTTCCCCCTCTTCGAATGGGACGATGAGACACAGCGTTATTATGCTATGCACCACCCCTTCACCTCACCTAATCCGGAGGACATCGACAAGCTCCGCACCGATACGGGCAACGTCCGCGCTACTGCCTATGACATCGTTGTCAACGGCACTGAGCTTGGCGGCGGTTCAATCCGTATCCACGAGCCGGAGTTGCAGAATGAGATGTTTGAGCTTCTCGGTTTCACTCCCGAAAAGGCTAAGGAGCAGTTTGGCTTCCTTATGAACGCCTTCAAATACGGCGCACCCCCTCACGGCGGCCTTGCTCTCGGCTTCGACCGCTTCGTGTCGATCCTTGCCGGACTCGACACCATCCGCGATGTCATTGCCTTCCCGAAAAACAATTCGGGCCGCGATGTCATGAACGAAAGCCCGTCGCCTATCGACCAGGCGCAGCTCGACGAGCTTGAACTTATGCTCAAGCCCTCCGAGAAATAAACCGATTAATCTTTCCTCGAAATCAAACAGGATTATATGCTTAAAGTAAAAGATATTGCAGCGGCAATAGAAGATTTTGCCCCAAAAGGACTTCAAGAGAGTTATGACAACACAGGGCTACAGGTCGGCAACCCGGATATGGAGGTGTCAGCGGTGCTGCTCTGCCTTGATGTCACTGAAGAGGTACTCGAAGAGGCTATCGAACGCCACTGCAATCTTATCGTCACCCATCATCCCTTACTCTTCAAGGGTCTTAAGGAGGTGACAGGACGCACAGCCACTGAGCGTATCGTGATACGCGCAATACGTGAGAATGTAGCCATCTACTCTGCCCACACCAACCTTGACTCGGCTTGGGAGGGTGTAAGCCACGAGATTGCCCACATCCTTCATATCCACTCCCTGAGAGTACTTGAACCGAAAGAGGGTAATCCTAATGCCGGACTCGGTGTGATAGGTGACATACAGCCTACTCCGAAACTTGAATTCCTCCGCAAGATCAAGGATGCGTTCAAGGTAAGGAGCCTGCGCTATTCCGGTCAAAGCCCGCAGCTTGTGGTAAGGAAAGTGGCAGTGTGCGGGGGCGCGGGAGCTTCGCTGATACGTGCGGCTATCTCCGCCGGAGCCGATATGATTATCACCGGCGACGTGAAATATCACGACTTCACCACCTACGGACTCGACATCATCATTGCCGACATCGGTCATTATGAGAGCGAGCTGTGTACTAAGGAGCTTTTCTCACGCATCATCCGGAGCATATATCCCGACTGTGTGACCTACTTTGCCGAGAGCGAGACCAATCCTGTAAAATATATGTAAATTATAAGACTATTCATAGCCTATGGCAACTGACAAAAAAAACGATAAGGAACGTAGTGTGGAGGAGCGTCTACAGAGCCTGTTCCAGCTTCAGACCTATCTCTCTGAGATCGACCGCATCAAGATTCTTCGTGGCGAACTTCCCAATGAGGTGAAAGACCTCGAAGACGAGATTGTGCGTTATCAGACCCGTATCCAGAAGTATAAGGATGAGATCAACGACCTCAAGAACTTGGTAAATAAGAAGAAAGCTGACATTGAGGAGCGTAAGGAGAAGATAGCCAAGTATGAGGAGCAGATCAACAATGTGCGCAACAACCGTGAGTTTGCTTTCTTGGAGAAAGAGAAGGAATTCGAAGGTCTGGAAATCGAGCTTGCTGAGAAGAACATCAACGAAGCTCTCCTGAAGCAGGAGCAGAAGGCAGCTGAAATCCGCCATACTGAAGAGGAGCTTGCCGACAACGAGCATATACTCGTGGAGAAGCGGAAAGAGCTTGATGAGATTGTATCCGAGACTCGCTTGGAGGAGGAAAACATACGTGCGAAGGCAAAAGAGCTTGAAGCTAAAATCGACGATTACACACTCGCAGCCTTCAAGCGTATTCGTAAGAATGCCCGCAACGGACTCGGCATCGTCACCGTGCAGCGTAGCGCGTGTGGTGGCTGCTTCAACCGCATCCCGCCCCAGCGTCAACTTGAAATCAAAATGCACAAGAAGATCATCGTATGCGAATATTGCGGCCGTATCATGGTAGACGGTGCTTTGGTAGGCATCGAGCAACCCGTAGCCGAGGCCCCCGTTAAGCCGAAGCGCAAACTCAAATCCGCCTCCAACTAATCCACAACCTTAACGATGAAATAAAATATACGGGCTATCAATTAGGATAGCCCGTATATTTTATTTCATTGTGTAAGAGTAATTTACTTACACACAAAGGTAATGGTTAAACAAGATATTCCCGGGAAATTTCATTCTCGGATGATTTTGCCGGAGCAGATTACATTTCCTTCGGCATCCATTGCCACCACCGGGTTTACACCGGAAGCAAGGCGGTAAGCTGGAATAGCAATTTCTTTTTCTCCTTGTTTACATTCTTTTTGAATCAGAAGACTACCATTGAGGCTAAATACCTTTATGGTCATATCAGCCATAACCTCATTAGGAAGAACCAAGGTCACAACCTCATCTTCTTTCACCGGATTAGGCATAACTTGGAATTTAGCTGATTCAGCTTTCAACTTGGCAACAGCTGCTCCCCCTTTGTTGATGGAATATAGAGTAGACACGTTCTGTCCTTTCGAGCCTTCCTCATATTCCTTATACAAATAAGGTCCATTTTCTCCATTATAAATATATAATGACGGGCACTCTCCTAAATATTCCCCTTTTTCATTATATATCACATAATGATTCTTATTATATTTGTCTTCCCCTCTAAAGATAACTTCATATAGATCATCATCATTGAAAAGATGCTGTGTCACCAATATCTCATCGAGATACTTACCACCATTATCAATAAATTCAAGACGTGAGCAATAATCATAGTTCTCCGGAGCTTTAACGGAAAAGGTGTAGACAGGCTCTACAAGTTCTGAGAGAAGAATAAACTCATATACTCTCAAATTACCACTATCATCAGGACGTACCATAGTTGCCAAAGGCACATTTGAAGGTGCCATATAGGTCCTGAAAAGATAGTCACCCTCATCATACGCATGACGTGTGAACGTTACTTGGTCAGCGGCAAAAGCCGAGCCGGCTATGGCTGTTGTAGCAAGCAATACAGCCATTAAACTTAGTAATTTTCGAATCATAATATTTTTGTATTATAGGATTCTTGCCTTGGTCATCCCCTCGTTGGCAAATCATAAAAAACACGAAGCGTAGGAATCTGTATCTGTTGCCGTCCATAATACAGAGGCTTCTCGCATTGCCCTATCTAAGTTGGACGGCAACGCAGAAGCCCACGCCTGTATATAAGATATTATGTGGCATACCCATCTCACGAAGAGAAAAGCCACACCATAACTTACATAGCCACGGGCATCTACCGTTGCTCAATCCTTGACTTAGATAGAAATTTTGCGAGAATTCCTGTATATCAAGAATCAGCGTCGATAAACGCTCAAAAATAAAATGTCTGCGTCCCACCCGCTTACCCTAACCGAGGCTTCTGCAAGGCGGTCTGCAATCGCAAAGTTAAAGATTTTATTTCTACTACCAAAATTTTCACAAAAAATAAATCTCAAAATCAAAATTTCTTATACCATAAATGTTCAATAATATCTTAAATCTCCAAAAAGGATAACAATTAAAAACGCAGTGTCCGGAATAAACATAAATATCAAGACATTTCTTAATCTTTGGAAGAGAAGTATTACTAATAAAATAATATCAAATACTTCACGAAATAGCTGAGGTCTCATTTTTTTATTGTAATTTTGTAAAAGGCATCAACATCCTCCGATATGTTATTAAGTATTGACAATTTCAAATCAATAGAACATGTAGTACAGGTCGATATTTCAGACCTTACAGTTCTTGCTGGCGCAAATAGTAGTGGCAAGAGTTCCCTTATTCAAGCATTACTTCTTCTGAAACAAACTTTAAATTCCTCATCAAGTCAAATGCTAAATCTAAACGGTCCTTATGTGTATGCTAATACACTTATGGACTTAATGCATAATAAAAAAGGAGGCGATATGAAGTTTGGCTTGATTCTATCAGGAAATGAACTTAAAGATACGGATATACAATTGTATGCTCCTCATGGAACATTTGTCAAACATTATCATCTTTCTATTTCATTTTCTGTAAGAGCTAACGGACCTTTTCAAATATCGGAATTTAAGTTGATATTAGAATTTGATAACGGACAATCCTTAAACCTTACACTTACTAAACGTCCGCAACGACGTGTGTATGATTTGGATGCTGATGGAGAGTTATCCAAAGACATTACATTGGATAGCTATTCATTTGTAAATTTCTTTCCGGTGTTTTATAAGTATAAAGACATTCCCTCTGATTTACCTGTAGTAAAAGCAGCACGCGAAACGCTCATATCGGTACTCGATAAAGTGGTTTATATCGCCCCTTTACGTGTAGCACCAGTTCTTTCCAGAACCTATCAGACAGACGTTGAGACCCGATTCGTAGAGCCGGATGGTCAGAACACACGCTTCATTCTTGACAAATTAGTGAAAGATGATAAACACACATTTGATATAGTGAAAGAATGGGTATGCGATAGATTCCATTTAGCTAAAGAGATCAGTGTAGTTAAAGAAAGCGGGAAAAGATATCGTGTAGTAGTAACCACTAATGAAGATGTCAAAGTGGATCTTATGCATATGGGATTCGGCTTAAGCCAAATTTTACCAATCATCACTCAAGGATGCATTTCTCAACCTGACTCACTTATAATAGTTGAAGATCCTGATGTGCATATGCACCCAAGTATCCAAGCAGCAATGGCTGATTTCTTTATCTTCATCTGTATGCAACGTAATGTATCTGTACTTATAGAAACCCATAGTGATCACTTCGTAACAAGACTCCGCCGCCGTATAGCCGAAAAAACAATTACTCCCGACAAAGTCCATCTGATATTTGTTGAGAAAGAATATGGTGAAAGTGACTATCAAACTATACCTTTATCTCCTGAAGGAAGATTGGAAGGTTCAATGCCTCCGGGTTTTATGGACTCTATGGATAAAGATTTCAGAGCAATTCTTGAAGCAAACAGAAAATGAAAATAGTTCTTGCACCTCATATACCTATACTAACATATGGAAGTTTATATGACAATGCTTTCATTAACCTCTGTTTAGATAAGAAATTACCAGGCTATATTCTCATACTTGTCCCGGAGAAATGGGCAGAGGTTTTGGCAGGCAGTCAGGCAGTAGCATCTTCATATGAATTATTCAAATTGCTTCTCGAATTACCGGTAATCGAAATCAGACCGGTCAGAAAAGCTAATTATATTAACTTGAATCCCGATATACTTTCTGAATATAAAGAGGAAGAAACAAAAATTGCAAAACAACAGTTGTTCGCCCTATCATCTTATTTAGATGCAAAGCGAATTTATGCCGGCAGCCCCTATCCGACCGGCATTGTCAATCTATCTTATGATAATGTTACAGTTCCGTTTATCAATTTCAATCCTTATGGTTTAACAAATCTCATAGATCTTCTTAACACCTTTACACCTAAACTCGAACAACTGAAACATTATCAAAAAGCTCGCAGAGAAAGAGGCAAAGTCATCTCCCCCTTCTCTGCTTATGAAAAGCAGGATGAGACTTATGCTCAAAGCCTATTACAAAAAGCCTATGAAGATTATAACGGTGATGTGGACGACAGAACCTATCTATATACTTGGGATAAGAAAAATAAGACTTTCGTACAATTCAGACCGGATAGAAATAATGTTTACCACGGAATGGACATTGACTTAAAGACGGCGAAGGAGAAAGCTCCGGACATGGTACGCAAATATCATAAATGAAGCATGAGTACTCATGCTTCATTTATGATATAAAAGGATTCAGGGGATATTGAGGAGGCGGTGGGTCTGGAGGGAGAGAGTCCAGCGTGGGTCGGAGAGGATACGGTTGATAGTGCGCTGCGTATTGAGGGCATTTTCCTTTACGTCAGGGATATAGCAGGGCTGAAGATACATTTTAGTGGCAAAAGTTACACAGGGATAAGTGAAATATTGCTCCAAGTCCTGACCGACATCCACCACTTTTAACTCGTCAGCCTTCTTAACTCGAATAGGATAATCCCCGGCTCCCTCCATACCACATTTCGGGGACACCGTGACCCAATCAATCTCCTCCGGCACAGGAAGAGAACCATTCGTCTCGATGGCTATAAGCTTACCTGTAGCTTTTTTCAAGTGCTCCACAAATTCCGAGTCTATCCACATCGACGGCTCGCCACCGGTAAGGATAATCCAACGCGCAGGATATTTATTTATCTCCGCTATAATATCCTCCTCACTCATCAGCACCCCAACCTCATGCTGCGTATCGCAAAAGCTGCAACGCTTGTTGCATCCCGAAAAGCGCACAAAAACAGAAGGGCAACCCGTATGGGCACCCTCCCCTTGCAAAGAATAAAATATTTCGTTAATTTTCTTCATCGTTATCTCGGTGGTCAGTCTTTCTCATAGATAGCTATATTACCTTCGCTTTCCTGCACCTCACATCGCCAGCAATTGGGCACATTGTCTACAATCCAACGTGCCATATTCTCGGCGGTGGGATTACAGTCGATCACATCGTTGATGACAGCATGGTCGAGCCTGTCCATCACCAATTCCTTTATATGGGTGAAATCCACCACCATACCGTCTTGATTAAGCTCACGTGCCTTACATTCCACAGTCACAATCCAATTATGACCATGAAGTCGGGAACATTTGCTTGGATAGCTCAATTGCAACCTGTGAGCCGCACTTATCTCAAATCTCTTCTTAACGTAATACATAATTATCCTCCTTTCCCTATTAGGCTTCATCTGACTGTGCAAGTCCATATGCATCAATTTCGTACACTGTCGGATCATCTATGCCTGCCTCTGCCATGGCTTCTCTGCGCTCCACACAAGTACCGCACTTGCCACAATGTTTCTCACCCCCCTTATAGCAGGAATAAGTGAGGGAATAATCTACGCCTAATTCCTTTCCGATACGTGCAATGTCAGCTTTGGTAATATCGGTGAAGGCGGCTTCGATGGTAATGCCATCGTAGGTACCATACTTCATAGCCTCACTCATAGCTTTCACAAATTCAGGTCGGCAGTCAGGATAAATGGCATGGTCGCCACCATGATTAGCCATCATAACGTGATGCAGACCGCGAGACTCAGCCAATCCGCAAGCCACGGAAAGCATGATACCGTTGCGGAAAGGTACTACCGTCGATTTCATATTCTCGTCGGCATAATGTCCCTCCGGAATGGAATCAGCACCCTCAAGCAAAGAGCTTTTGAAATATTTCCCCATAAAATCAAGGGGAATAACCAAATGCTCTATGCCCAGAAGCTCACACTGCTTACGGGCACATTCTATCTCACGTGCATTATGATTAGAGCCATAATCAAAACTTACAGCCAAGGCTATATCATCTTTCTTATAGTGGAGAAGCGTAACGCTGTCCATCCCACCTGAGAGTATTATTACAGAATCCTTTGCCATAACCTCAATCTTTTTTCATGTCAAGTGCAGCCTCGCGACGGCGACGGCACAATTCCTGATGATCGGTATCACCCATATTTGCGAAAGGATAAATAGATATACCTCCACGGGGCATAAACAGACCCTTCACCTCTATATATTTCGGATCCATAAGCTTCCAGAGGTCTTTCATTATTATATTGACACAATCCTCATGGAAATCACCGTGATTTCGGAAACTGAATAAATAAAGCTTCAGGCTCTTGCTCTCAACCATCCTTTCCCTCGGAATATAGGAAATGATGATATGGCCGAAATCGGGCTGACCGGTCTTAGGACAAAGGGTTGTAAACTCCGGACAATCAAATGTCACGACATACTCATTCTCGGGATGTTTGTTCTCGAATGTTTCAAGCAACTGCGGGGCATAATCTGTAGGATACGCCACTCCCTGGCAGCCCAGTAGCGTGACGCCTTCAAGTTCTGATTCTTTCCTCATAATTATATTATAATTTGAAATGTGGAAGGTAAGGGAGCTGCCACCATCCCTCTCTTCCTCCACAAAGTTACAAAATAAATTTGGATTTAACAAAAACGGCCCCTCTCACGAGGAGCCGTTTTTGTTAACAGCTTAATGCCGTTAGAACTTAAACTTAAACTTAATGAACAAAAATCTATCTTCTTTCTAATTCATATAACCATATCGAATCAAAAGAGTTCAGGAATAAGTGTATATTTAACACCGATTAACAGTATTTAACACCTGAAACCTCAACA
>CAMWTL010000118.1 GCA_947177145.1 uncultured Porphyromonadaceae bacterium | reverse complement strand
TCGCGGAACTGCTCGGCAACTGTCAGACCGGAAAGTGCCACACGAAGACGTGCGCCCGGCGGCTCGTTCATCTGACCGAACACCAGTGTAGATTGGGAATTGTTGACCTCCTGCATATCTACGTCAGCGAGGTTCCACTCCCCTTTCTCCATACCCTCCTTAAACTTATCGCCATACTTGATAACGCCGCTCTCGATCATCTCGCGGAGAAGGTCGTTACCTTCACGGGTACGCTCACCTACACCAGTGAATACTGAGAAACCGTTATGACCCTTGGCAATGTTATTGATAAGCTCCATAATGAGCACCGTCTTACCTACACCGGCACCACCGAACAGACCAATCTTACCACCTTTTGAATACGGTTCGAGAAGGTCAATCACCTTGATACCTGTGTAAAGAATCTCAGTAGAGATGGCAAGGTCATCGAAAGCGGGAGCCGGCTGATGGATCGGGCGCAGCTTGTCGCGGTCAAGAGCCGGAAGGTGGTCGATAGCCTCACCGATAACGTTAAGAAGACGTCCCTTCACCTGGTTTCCGGTAGGCACGGCTATAGGCCGTCCAAGGTCTTCCACTTCCACACCGCGACGAAGGCCGTCGGTGCTCTCCATTGCCACACATCTCACTGTGTCTTCTCCGATGTGCTGCTCAACCTCAAGGATAAGCTCCTCGCCATTGTCGCGCACCACCTTTAGGGCGTTGTAGATAGGCGGGATATTTTCTTTTCCACCCTTGAACGTCACGTCGATCACAGGGCCGATTACCTGAGTCACTGTTCCGATATTAGCGCTCATATATTCTTGTTCTTATAGTTGATGAATCTTGTTAATTAAATTTACGCTGTCAGGAATGTAATTAGAAATGCCATCCCAAAGCCACACACACTGCCATCAACACGAGGTTGAGCAGAGAGAGGGGCATCAGATACTTCCACTCGAACGCAAGCATCTGGTCGATACGGACACGGGGGAATGTCCACTTGAACCATATGATGATGTAAGAGATGAAGAAGCTCTTACCAAGGAACCACACGATTGAAGGAATCCAATCCATGACGTGGTTGAAACCTTCCCAACCGGGGATATGGAACGGCATCCAGCCTCCGAGGAACATCAAAGAAGCTATACCTGATACGATGAAAAGGTTAAGGTACTCAGCAAGATAGAAGAAGCCGAAATGGATACCTGAATACTCGGTATGATAACCTGCCACAAGCTCATGCTCCGCTTCAGGAAGGTCAAACGGTCCACGGTTGGTTTCAGCTGTAGCTGCAACGATGTAAATAAGGAAGGCAATGATAGCCGGTATGTGACCTCTGAAAATAAACCATGCAGAATCCTGCTCCCATACAAGCTGGTTGATGTTCATTGTGCCGGCAAGCACGATGATTGTGATCATTGCGAGACCGAGAGAGATCTCATAACTGATCATCTGTGCACCGCTTCGCATAGCACCGATGAGCGTATACTTGTTGTTGGATGACCATCCGGCAAGGAGAATACCCAAAACGCCTACAGATGAGACGGCAAGGATAAAGAAGATACCGATGTTATAGTCAATTATCTGAAGTCCGTTGCCCCAAGGTAGACAAGCAAGCATCACCACTGAAGAGGTTATGATGATATAAGGAGCAAGCTTGAAGAGGAAACGGTCAGTATCCTTAAGGGAGATAAGCTCCTTAATAAGGATCTTGAACATATCGGCAAATACCTGCAGCAAACCCCACTTACCCACACGCATAGGACCGAGACGACACTGGAACCAGGCGCAGAGTTTACGCTCATAGAGGATATAGAAAAGGGCAAGCACCGTATACGTGAGAAGCACAAGCACGGCTATGAGGACGCACTCGACCACTACAGTGAGCCATTCCGGGAGGAAGCCTAACAGGAAATTGTTGAACTCACTGGTCCATATTCCGAAATTAAACATAATTATCTATTGAAAATCGTTGAGTATATGTTTGATCTAATTTGATAGTCCCTCATCAACGGTCGATGTCGGGAATTACGAAGTCGAGAGCCGCACAAATGGTGATGACGTCAGCAATCATATGGCCTCTTGTGGTAAGATCCATCACGCCGACCAAGTTGAAGCACGGGCTCTGGAAATGCACACGGTAGGGATTCTTTGTGCCGTCGCTCTCGATGTAGACACCGAATGTGCCACGGCTTGCCTCAACCTGCTGATACCAGCAGCCTACAGGAAGCTTCACAATCTTAGGCACCTGGGCACGAATATCACCCTCCGGAATCTGATCAACAAGCTGCTCAAGAATACGGCAGCTCTGCTCAATCTCCTTCATTCTCACCATATAGCGAGAGTAGGAATCGCAGCCGTCGAGGAGTACCTCGTCAAATTTCAGTTCCGGATAGATGGAGTATGGATGCTTCTTACGGCAGTCGCAACTCCAATCAGAACCACGTCCGCTGGGACCCGTAATGCAATAGTTGATAGCCTCCTTCTTCGGAAGGATACCTACGCCCTTAAGACGGTTCATCGCAATAATATTTCCGCTGAACACCTTGTGATATTCCTTAAGACGGTCAGGCATAATGCGGATAAGCTCTTTGACATCCTTCACGAAATCGGGATGAATGTCGGCAATCACGCCGCCTATCACATTATAATTCATTGACATACGTGCGCCACAAGTCTTCTCGAAAATGTCGAGGATCATCTCACGCTCACGGAAGCCGTAGAAGAAAGCGGTGGTGGCACCGAGGTCCATAGCCGTACAGCCGAAAGCGAGAAGATGGCTGGAAATACGCATAAGCTCATCCATCATCACGCGAATAACCTCGGCACGGCGCGGAACCACAAGACCCATAGCCTTCTCGATACACATACAGAGACAATGACGGTTCTGATGAGCCGACATGTAGTCCATACGGTCGGTGAAATGAAGTATCTGAGGATAAGTGAGGCTCTCGGAAAGTTTCTCTATACCACGGTGGATATAACCGGACACTACATCAAGCTTCTTTATATTCTCGCCGTCTATAGAAACACGGAAACGCATCACACCGTGAGTGGAAGGATGCTGCGGACCGATATTCACCACGTATTCATCTGCGCCGAATACCTTTCCCTTCACGGCTTTCACCTTACCCTTCTCATCCTCAACATATGTAACTGTATCATCCTCATTCTTCTCATCCTCAGTCGGAACGGGATTAAGCTTCGGATCAGCGTCGTAATCCTTGCGGAGGGGATGCCCCTTCCAGTCGTTGCGCAGGAAGAAGCGACGCATATCGGGATGGTTGATAAATTTGATGCCATAGAAGTCATACACCTCACGTTCCTGGAAATTACATACTTTCCAAAGGTCGCTGACGCTGTGGATCATAGGATCCTTACGGTCAGGGATAGGAATCTTTATGCCTATGATCTCCCAATTGCGAGATGTGGAGGTAAGGTAGTAGATAACTCCGAAACTATCTTTCCAATCCATACCCACAACAGCGGAGCACACGTCGAACTCCAGACCCTTAGTCTCCTTAAGGGCCTTCGCCAAAGGATACCAGTCTTTCTCATCCACAGTCACCATAAGGGTCTCGCCCTCGGTAAAGGTGGCTGACGGACAGATCTGACTTATTTTTTCTTTTATATCGCTCATCTCTTTTTGTTCGAAATACAATGAATAAACGCTTGTGACTGATTAGCCTAAACGGCCTTCCTCCTCAGGATGCTTTTCAAAAAACTCTTTTATCTTCTCCTGACGATTCACCCCACCGAAGAACTTCTGCACCTTAATCTTACGCTGCAGCTGCATCAGGCCGTAGAAGAACGCTTCCGGACGCGGAGGGCAACCGGGAATATACACATCGACAGGCAAGATCTCGTCTACACCCTTCACTACACAATATGAATTCTTGAACGGTCCGCCCGACACGGCACAACCACCACAAGCAATCACATATTTCGGCTCGGCAAGCTGTTCATAGAGACGTATAAGGGCAGGAGCCATACGGTGAACGATTGTGCCCTGCACCATTATATAGTCTGCCTGACGGGGAGAGTTGCGTGCCACCTCAAATCCGAAACGTGCCATATCATAGCGGGCGGCTCCAAGGCTCATAAATTCAATCGCGCAGCAGCTTGTGCCGAAAGTGAGAGGCCAGAGTGAATTGGAGATGCCCCAGTTGATTAGCTGGTCGAGCTTGCCAACCATCACGTTGGCTCCCGTAGCATTGAGTTCCTCCACGAGCTTGTCGATATACTCGTTGTCTTTGAAGTCCTCATGCTTCATGCTTTTGATTTTCACTTCCATTTCAGCACTCCTTTCCGCCATGCGTAAGCAAGACCCATAATTAGAATAAACATGAAGATGCCGATGCAGAGCAGACCTTTAGGTCCGAGTCCGTTCATCACGACTGACCAGGGATAGAGAAACACAGTCTCCACATCGAAAATCAAGAAGAGAATCGCAAAGATGTAATAGCCTGCATGGAACTGAATCATTGACTCGCCACGTGTGGGCATACCACATTCATACGGCTCCGCTTTCTTCACCGAATAAGACTTGGGAGAAATAAGCTTCGCTATCAACAAAGCAGCAAATACAAGCCCGATGCCCGTCAAGGTGGCGGTCACGGCAAGCGCATTGTTGCTTATCTCCAACAAAAGATTCATATAAGCGTCTATATTTTAGTTGATTATTCCATTTTAAGGTTATGAGCGATATGCTCACGTTGTCTATTTGTGTGCAAAGATACTTAAAAAATCTTAATCGGCAAATATGCACTAACAAAAAGTTATGGACAGTTTTATAAAAATAATTGTCTCGGAAACATTCGGGCATGAAAAAAGGGTCTCGAAAGACCCTTTAGTTATAGCCGATATTAAAATCAGCTTGCCACAGCATATGTCTCATACCGTCACGAGACAACACACTTACAAAAATTCTTTTTTAATCTGTCAGCTACAGTTTATCTGTCAGCTACAGTTTAATTTATAGCAGCAGCTTAGCTGTCAGCTACAGCTTAATTGACAGAGGTGGGCAGATTCACACATTGACCACTGAAATGTCCCTCATACACTAAGTCATGCCCCATAGCAGTAGTTTTTACTTTAAATTGCATATTTGAGGAAACCATTTCATATCCTACAGTGGACATAGTAAACTCACTAACGGTATAATCCGGATGGATCTCCACCTTTCCACCGTCAATAATATAGCATGGCAAATCGGTGCCATGAACTGTATATGTGCCGTTGCCCCAGACAATATCCAGATCCTTCAGGTATACAATCGGCTTCACCGGCTCCGGAGAATTGGAGAACTTAGCATTATACATCACTACATAAGCTTTAGACTTATTGACATCCAACACTATACGGTAGTAAATAGTGCGTGTCTGATAAGAAGAGGGCTGACCCTGATAGGAATAGGTGGTAACAGTCTGACCTTGATAGGTGTTATCACAAGAGAATGTTCTCACGCTGTAGTCGTTGCCTATCTCATACTGACCCACTAACACCGGAGAGATCCTGTTAGGCCAATAAGAATTGTTATAAGAATCATAGCCGAAGTCGTTGGGAGTAGTGTAGAGCACACCGTCAATCGGAGTACCACCTACGGCGTTATCCTCTTTATTGGGGTAAAAGCCGTCAAGCTTGAAAATATTGTCTTTATTGTCCGGATCCTGGAAAACGGCATAGGGATAGATGATGTTAACTGTCTGTATCATCTTGGTATTCTCCAAAGGCATAGTAACATCATTATTTACATTTGCCTTAAAGCCACTGAATATATTTGCCCACTCAGCCGCCTTCATAGGGACCTCATTAGAGGTAAAGGAATACTGTGCCTTGTTATAAAGGAGAGTGGTGGCTATCGTACCTTTTGCTTGGGTAAGGTTGAGGTCAAACGTATAATACGAAGCATTCGCGTCGCTTGCACCACCATCTTTGGGAGTAATAAGGTTATAGGTAAAGTAATTGTTCTTTAGTGTAGAGTCTTTCACGCCCAATTCGCAAGAAGAGAGAAGCAATCCTGCTATGGCTACGAGACCAAGAGATAATTTTTTCATTTCTGTCTGTGTAAGATATTGTTAGTTTGTATTTTTATTTCATTTTATTATCACCATTGCTCAGAAGTTGTATCTGACTGTAAGTCCGACATCCGTACCCCTCCCCCGTTGGAGAAATTCATTACCCATCGACATAAAGTAGAAGGTGTGGAAGCGGGTTGATGTCAGGTTCGTGCCCCAAAGCTGAAGAGTGAAGTCGGAATAGGCATATGTTACACCTGCCCCAAGCAAAGCGTAGAAAGGCTGGGAAAGTGTATTAGCTTCGTTCCAGAAGATCAATCCCGTGCCACGCATATTGGCATCAAGCGAAATCATCCCTCCTTTACCATGATTAAGGGGACATTTCCACACACCCTGCAAGAAAAGTGTATTCTTAGGAGCATAAGGTAGATATTTCCCCTTATAGTTATTTATGCCATCAAAGAACTTCAGGAATCTTGCATTAGTATAACCATAGTTGCAGGTCAGGGAGAAATTATCTGACAATGATGCCGATAAAGAGATCTCTCCTCCGAAACTACGTGTTCTTCCGGCATTGGTCATAATACGTCCGGTTGTGGTTCCTGCCGGGAAAGTGGTCATCTGCTGGTCGCGACAATCTATGTAAAATGCAGCCAGGTCAAGACTTAGCCGATTATCCAAGAAATTCAAGTGGCTGCCTATCTCGTAGTTCCAGCTTTGCTCCGGCTTATAACCAACGATTTTATTGACATTATATTGTGTGCCTATACCCATAATGCTCATCAGGCGCTGTTGTAGAACCTCGCTGAACATCTGTGTATTGAAGCCACCTGCCTTATATCCCTTCGACACTTTGGCGTAGATATTGCCCTTTTCATCTTCGAGATTATATGTGACTGCCACTTTCGGAAGCAATGTCAGGAAATGACGCGAAAGGTCGCCACGTTCATCTATGTCAATGTCAACGTCTCTATGGAATACCTTTTTACCATCCTCCAGCCTATAGATTGTGTAGCCTGTATGGCACACACTGTTATAGTGTAAGGTGGAATTTTCAAAGTCAAGGCGTAGTCCTGCATTGAACGTCCACTGCCCAAGTCGATAGTCTGACTCATGATATAATGCCACTCCCACTGTCGGCACGGTGAAATAGCTTTCCAAAGGGAAATTACGGGAGTGCCATTCTATAGGACGTTTTAAATTTGCATTGTTCCTATGATCTTCAATCAATTCACGAATCCCGACATCTTTGAATGTGACAGGAGCCTGCATATTCATATGCTTATAGAACATAAACAGTCCTCCAAGCCAGTTATACTTCTGCTGATTTGCATTTCTCACAACCACATCTTCAGTGAAAGCCCACTCCTGCTTCTTCTGGGTAAGGGTAAAATATTCCTCCGGAAGAAAGTCCTGGTCGAGCGTCATATTATCGTTGATGTGCTGCACGGAAGTTATGGAGGTGATGTTAAACCTCTCCCCTCTTCTGCGGAGGGTTACACCGTCTGTAAATGTGAAACGCTTGTAAAAGCAGGTGTCGTTGAAAGAGATCTTACCCGACTCAATATTCTCATAAGGATAACCGCCTTGATGAAGCCATCCGGTAGAAAGCGTATTCTGCAAAGTCCAATCGCTATTTATTCTCCAATGCAGTTTCGAGCGGAGGTTAGCATTATGCTCCCAATCGAGTTTCTTACCGTTATATTCATTTGTAAATTCTCCGGAAGCACCCGTATAAGAACCGGTGACAGAGAATCCAACCTTAGGCGAAAAAAGATGATACCAACCTATTGAGCCCTTACCCTTGTTACGCGCACTATACTCGCCAGACACGCGCCAACCTTGATAGCGGAAAGGGGAAAGAGTTGTGACATTTATCACACCTGCCATAGTGTTACGGCCGTAAAGGGTAGACTGGGGTCCGCGAAGCATTTCTACACTCACGATGTCTGCCACATCGAAATCATAGGCATCCTTATTAAGATACGGCACATTATCGACGTTCAGACCCACAGAGGGCTGATCCATTCTTGCACCGATACCCCTCACATAGATACTCGAAGTGATTCGTGAGCCATAGTCCGGCATAAAGAAATTCGGCACAATGTCTGAGATACCCTTTATAGAGACTGCATTGACACGTTCCAACTCCGAAGCGGTTATGAGGGTAGCTGCCTCCGGAGCATTTCGAAGCACCTCCATCTGCTTCACAGCGGTTACATTCACCTCATTTAACACTGCTATTGAGTCGGGAGCTAAATCTTTTTTAGAAGCATTCACCCCGTGTCGGCTGACAGATTGTGATTCTTCAGAGGCGATACTATTGGTATGCAATCCGGTTAGTTCATCTGTGCCGAGCAAAGTCCATTCGACAGTAATACCGTCAGCAGAGAGGTTAGTCAAAATACCATCAGCAGAGGGATTAGTCGGGATACTGTCAGCAGACGAATTATTAGTGCCTATAGTGTGGGCAAAGACACTGACAGGCACGCCGGCAACAAGCAGAGGCAATATGTAACGTCTAAGATTCATGATCTGACACCAAAATTTCACGTTGCAAAACTACAACTAATCTTACGCCCCTGCAATCCTCATTTCTTATGATTTTAGATG
>CAMWTL010000117.1 GCA_947177145.1 uncultured Porphyromonadaceae bacterium | reverse complement strand
AAAGAACAAAGACTCCGAGATAATGTCTCAGAGTCTTTTTATTTGAGCGATATGTCAAAACTTGTCAGAACTGGAAATATATAAAAGGTGCCACCTCTTCCGACATAAACTCTATCACCAGCTGCACTACGGCTAAGAATATAGCTAATCTAACAATCCAATATGATTTGATGTAGGCTATTCTCACCATGTCTGCCCAACGTTGCGGAACAAAGTGGAATACCGTCAGGACAATCATCATTACACACCACGCTGTACGGGCACTCCAGAACTGTGGTATTTGGGTAAATTGAAAATCCACGAAGATATTCTTAATTATAAGAATCGACTGCTCGAAATCCGCAGCACGGAAAAATACCCACAACAATGACACATATATAAATGTAAGCGCCCAGCTGATAAAGTTGGTGAAGAAATTATTGGGTATCTTATCAAGAAGGGGCTTGAAGGCTTTGTGTAATGCCAAACCAACTCCATGCATAGCACCCCAAAAAACGAATTTCCACGCAGCCCCGTGCCATAGACCACCAATAAGCATTGTCAGGAAATTATTGACATAAGTTCTTATAGTACCTTTTCTATTACCTCCAAGAGGGATATAGACGTAATCACGCAGCCATGATGAGAGTGAAATATGCCACCTTCTCCAGAATTCGGTAAGATTCCTACTTTGATACGGTGAATCAAAATTGATGCCCAACTTAAACCCCATTATAGAAGCTATACCGATAGCCATATCTGAATAGCCGGAGAAGTCGCAATATATCTGCATAGTGTAGCCCAGCACTCCCATCAAAGTCTGAACACCGGTATAGAGTGCAGGGTCATTGAAAATAAGATCGTTATACTGAGCTATGTAATCGGCAATAACTGCTTTTTTAATCACACCCACAAGCACAAGCCAAAGACCACCCCAAATGTAGCTCCGGGTAGGCTTTCTGTTGGCTTCAATCTGAGGCAAGAAATAGTCAGCACGAACGATAGGTCCGGCTACCAAAGCCGGGAAAAAAGACAGAAAGAAAAGATAATCAAGCCAGTTATTTGTGGGTTTTATCCTTTTCTTATATACATCTACCACATAACTGATGGATTGGAAGGTATAGAAGGATATACCAACAGGAAGGATGATGTCAAGTGGTTGAAAATTGCCCTCCACCATCTGGTTCCAGTTCCACAGAAAGAAATTGGCATATTTAAAATAGCCTAATATAGACAAGGAGATGAGTATTGACACCCACATTATAGCCAATCCCACTTTCCTTTTCACCGCCCTATATATCAGATGCGACAACGACCAGTCTATAAGGGAGGTGCATATTAGCATAAGGAAAAAAATGCCACTCGACTTATAGTAGAAATAAAGGGAGAAGCACACCACAAAAGCTACCATCTTCCATTTCGAGCCCTTCAGCAAGGCATAGATGGGAAGGAAGATAAGGAAGATTGTCCAAAACAAACCCGACGAAAACAACATCGGAGCTTTGGGGTCGTAGAAGAAGAAAGAGGATAAATTTGAGAGAGCGATTTGCAAATCGCTTGCGGTGGGCCAGATCATCGATATGATTATTTATTACGTGCTTTCAGGAAAATGACATTAGTCTTGACTTTGCCAAGCGAATCAGACGGAAAGTCAGCCAATATCGGATGACGCGATTTCGGTATCCATCTCATTATGCTGTCAATCCACAGTGCCGACGCTTCACGGGTAGGATGTATATTATCCTTTTTACGCTTAAACTCCATTCCGGCTGAACGGAAAAACGCACCGGGTGCGCAAGTGGCTTGCAACATATCATTGATGCCGGAGTCTTCCTTCCAGTTCGGCGGACCAATCCACACATACGGCCTGTCACCAATCATCTCAAGTATCTTTCTCACGTAAGGCAGACGTGCCTCCGGCTTTTTGAAATAAAGCTCATTGCTTCCTAAGGATATAAAGATAAAGTCGGCATTATATTTCTTCATGTAATAAAGCAAAGTATCCGTATCTGCCCAAATTTTAGTATTGCTTGAATCCCAGTTCACTGCATGAAGTGTATGGCCGTTTTGAGCAGCATAACTTGACAAGCGCAAAGCAAGGTTATAAGTCATAGAATCTCCGAATAGGAGGATCGACTTCGGCACAGTGTCGGTCTCTGCCGGTTTTGCCGCTATTTCAGCTTCCACAAGGGCGACTGAATCGGCTGCCTCGGCTATAGAATCGGCTAAAAAAGTGTCTTCAGGGAAGAGGGCTGCTTTAATCGGAGCTTTCTTCAAAGTGTAGGAACCAATGGAGAAATCATTTGGTATAAAAGCAAAACCCACAATAACGGCCAGGCCCAAAACCAAGAGCAACCAAAGACCAAAATAATTCCATTTCATATATTATTGTTGATCATATGTAGTTGTCAACTAAATCGTCATATCGAGCTATATCCACGTAAACTTATCATTTTTACTTTACCAAGTTATAGATTGAATAGCATTACGATTCAGCACAACCTTCTGAAAAAAGATATTATTGTTATTATTAAAAGTCAGAGCCTTAGGAATCAGAATCTGATTTGGTCAGAGCCTTTGAATCCGAGCCTCATCTCATTTGTCATATAAGCCACACGCTTTCAACACAAGCCATATCTTGAGAGCGGAGCAACCGTGAGATTACGTATTCATCAGAACCCAACAGATCGAGTCATAACACTCTGTAGAAATTTCTGCAAAATTACACCTTTATTTCTAATGCAGCAAACTTTTCCTAAACTAATCTCACAAACTTTCAATAAATCTCACAAACCTTCAATAAAAAAGGAAGAGCCGCTTCCACGACGGCTCTTCCACGATTCCACTATAAACTATATCTAACTAAACTTAAACCGCATCCATACATTCTCACGAATCCGTGAATGCTAATCCATATTGCTTCATTGCTTTTTGTACTTATAAAACGAATGGCAGACGATATTGTTGGGTTATTTATACGGGTTTAAACTTATTCAACACCCCTTAACATTTCCACCCCCATAATCAGCTTTTACACCGGTTTTGTTAATACTTTTTTCATTTTCATTGTTATGCTAATATGAAATTTAATCTCGCACGACTGTGAAAATTCGGTCTTAACGTATTTCTCTGAATTGCTTTACCAAAGTTAACCCGATGTTCAGGGCGTAAGAGTGAGTTTGAATTTCATTTAATATCCATACGGAAACTTTTCTCAATCTTGAAATATAAACTAATTAACGCATAGAAAATATGAGATTAGATGGACGACGTTACAGCAACAACGTGGAAGACAGGCGAGGATCCGGCGGCGGTGGTCTGAAGAAAATCGGCATAGGAGGCGGAATCGGTGGCCTTATCATCGCTGCATTGGTGGTATGGCTCTCCGGTGGAAATCCACTCAGTGTACTGACACAGAACAGCAATTTCTCCACCTCCACAGAGGTAAGCGGCGACTATACCCCTACCGCTCAGGAAGAAGCTTATGCCAATTTCGCTAAACAGATTCTCGCCGGCACTGAGGATGTGTGGACAGAGGAATTCAAGAAGTTGGGTCTCACCTACCGTCCTCCGAAGATGGTGCTCTACACGGGAGCTGTAAATTCTGCTTGCGGCTCACAGACCTCAGCTGTAGGGCCCTTTTACTGCTCAGGCGATGAGACGTTGTATATCGACCTCTCATTCTTCGACCAGATGGAAAAGCAGATGAAAGCCGGGGGTGACTTCGCTTACGCCTATGTCATAGCCCACGAGGTCGGTCACCACGTTCAGCATCTTCTCGGCACTCTTGACGATGCCCATCAGCAAATGGCACGTTCATCTCAAAAGGTGGCTAACCAACTCAGTGTCCGCACAGAGCTACAAGCCGATTTCTATGCAGGAATCTGGGCATACCACGATAACCAGATGTTCAACTCCCTTGAACCGGGAGATATCGAGGAGGGCTTGAATGCTGCGTCTAAGATTGGTGATGACTACCTTCAGAAGCAAGCCCAAGGATATGCAGTGCCGGAGACGTTCAATCACGGACGCTCCGACCAAAGAGTAAGATGGCTTGAGAAAGGTGCCCGATACGGCAACATAAAAGACGGCGACACATTCTCACCATCATATAATTCATTGTAACACTTACGCAATATATGTAGTGCCTCTCCCCCTCGAGATAGACACTCATAAATAAAACATAAGCTAAGGCACCCACCGGCATTTAAGCAGTGGGTGCCTTAGCTTATGTTACTTTCTATCTGTAGAGTTATCTGAACTGCTTAATCTCAGGCATATAATCAAATCCGGCAGCAGACAGCTTTGCCACAATTTCCTTCTCATCAAGCCCTAACGACGAGCAAAGATCGCCAAGCGATTCATAATCACTGTCGCGCAATTTCATATTTAGCATACTCATCAACATTACAGGATCAGACGGGGTATTCATAATTTACAGAATATTTATTAACTTTGTAAAAAATTATTTTCTTATTAAAATTCTCACTAACAGAATCACATATGTTAAAACGAATATCTTTGCTACTTTGTTGCCTGATTCAGGCAATAGGTATTACCTGGGGCTGCACCTCCGCAATAGTCGGTGCGGAAGCTAATCCCTCAGGGCGCCCGATGCTTTGGAAGAACCGCGACACAAGCACAATTGACAACAAGGTGGAATATGTAGCCGGAAAACCTGGAGAACACTCTTATGTAGCCCTGTTCAATGCTGCAGATGTCAAGTTGAGCGAAGCTTGGATGGGTATGAACGATGCCGGATTCGCTGTGATGAATACGGCTTCATATAATATCAAGGATGACAACGTTCCCTCCAAGAAGATGGATAAGGAAGGTTTTTTAATGGCAAAAGCTCTCAAAACCTGCGTTACTGTGGATGATTTTGAGAATCTGCTGAACACATATCCACGCCCAATGGGAGTAGAAGCAAATTTCGGGGTGATAGACGCTTATGGCAACGGGGCTTACTTTGAAACCAACAACCACTCATTTGTAAGATATGACCTTAAAGATGCTCCTGATCATCTAATTGTACGCACCAACTACAGCCATTCCGGCAGACCCAATGAGGGTTACGGCTTTGTTCGTGAAGCAAACGCTTGCCATATCCTCTCTCCGTATGCGGCAAAAGGTGAAATAACACCTGAACTGCTGACGGAGACAGTCAGCCGATCTTTCTGGCACGATATGAAACAGCGTGACTATGCCCTCGGTCCCGATAAATGGGTTATCGACCAGGATTTTATTCCCCGCTACAAATCTACAGCCACTGTTGTAATTGAAGGCTGTAAACCTCTTCAACCCGGTGAGAAACCGGAAGAGGACTTCATCGAAAAGCAATATATCATGTGGACCGGTCTCGGCTATCCCCCATGCTCGGAGATTGTGCCTGTGTGGTGTGCTGCCGACGGTGTAAGAGATGATCTTCGTGGCAACGGTCCTAAAGGACATTCTGTGATGGGTGATAAAGTCAAGGCTCGCCGCGCAGAGGTATTTCCTATCACTAAAGGTAACGGCGACAAGTATATAGATATGGAAAAGCTCTTCAACAAGGAGGGCACCGGATACGTGCAGACACTTGTGCCTAAGAATCTTGAAGTCTACAAAGCCACTCGCGAAAAACGAGACGCTGCACAGTGATGACCTCACCACAAGCCACTCCCCCACCCGATTCCATGCTTGCTACAGAAACCATCTGTATGGGCAGGAGCAAATTGATAGCTACACTATTTTATCTCTACGGATGGCTCCCCCTCACAATTATTAGCATCTTGGCAATATTGGCGCTGATAGCAGGCATAATAATCGACGTGCGTTGGGCAATCATATTCCTGATGGTAGTTTTTATCGTCACCCCCCTCTTGATGAGTTTTCTTTACTTTTTCCACGGACTACGACCGACAACGGCTGCAAATGTAGTGCCCCATACTCTTATATTTGCTAATGATGGGATCACAATCCGTATTCTTGAGGAAAAAAAGGAGGAGTCAGATGTTGGGATGGATTCAAACACACAGGACGATACGCCTACCAAGAAAACTCCGGAGACAGACAATAATGCACCGATTGAGAAAGATGCAAATGCAGAGAAAGGAAAAGAGCTAATAACACGTTACGAACTCTCCATCCCTTACACATCCATAGAACGTTACCAGTCAGGACGCGACGGATTCATTATCTCCCTGAAGAAACCTCAACAAGGATTCATATGGCTTCCATATACTGCCATCAATAACCGAGGAGATATGGAGATAGTCTTGAAGCGCATCCAATCCCATTTAGCTTCACGTCACCCGAATTCTTCTTCCACCTCCGCCTCTTTAACCTCGAAATAACAAACCCACGTAACCCCTTGTATTAAATGAGAATACTTAAAGACAATAACAAGAAATATTGCTTCATAATGGATATGGAGGTAAGAGACTATGAACTCGATTGCGAACAGATAGTCAATAATGCCAACTATCTTCATTATATGGAGCACACACGCCATAAATTCTGTGCCGATGCAGGACTGCCCTTTATTGAGATGCACAATAAAGGCATCGACGCCGTGGTAAGGAAAATTGAAATAGAATACATCACTCCCCTCCATGGCGGAGAGAGTTTTCTGAGCTGCCTTCGTCTGGAAAGAAAAGGTCCTCGCTTCATCTTCCATCAAGATATAGTGAAGCCAAATGGAGATATTGTGGCACAAGGCATCGTAACCTGTGTGGTGCTTAAAGACGGTAAACTTTCCAGAGGCGACGAGTTAGCCCAAGTGTTCTCAAAGTATATAGACTGAACTATCATATACCCTTTAAAGCCGACATTAAGTTATGAGCGAAGACAGCCTTATCTACAAGCTTGCACTTTCTATGGTCAAGAGAGTTACTCCCGATACCGTACGTCATCTCTACGAGTGTGGCCTTACTGCTGAGGATTTCTTTACTATGACCACCCCTGCCCTTTCAGACGCTCTGAATCTGCGCAATAATCAACGCTTCGAGCAGATGGAACGAGACGAGGCTCTTTTCGCCGCACGACAGGAGATGAAGAATATGCAGGCGCATGGCATTCGAGGCTATTTCCTCATGGACCCGGACTATCCCACACGTCTCTTCGCCGTAGACGACGCTCCGATATTCCTTTATCAGCTTGGAGAAACCCACCTTGACAGCCGCCACGTCGTAAGCGTGGTCGGCACCCGTAAACCCACCCCTTACGGCACCGGCTTTGCCCAGTCGCTCGTAAGCGGTCTTGCAACTTATTTTCCGGATCTCACCGTTGTCAGCGGCTTGGCTTATGGTATAGATGCAGCGGCACATAAGGCTGCTCTTGATGCTGAAGTCGCCACCGTCGCTGTCGTAGCCCACGGACTAAATATGATCTATCCGGCTGCCCATCGGGATTTTGCCCGTAAAATCATACATCAGGGAGGTGCATTGCTATCAGAATATCCGTTTGGCACCAACCCATACCGTCAACGATTCCTCGAACGCAACCGAATTATAGCAGGGCTGTCAGACGTGACGGTTGTAGCAGAAAGCGATATTAAAGGCGGGGCAATGTCTACAGCCAACACAGCCTTCTCCTATTCGCGCGATGTTATGGCTTTGCCGGGACGTATATCCGACCCTCTGAGCAACGGCTGCAACTATCTCATCCGAAAGGAGAAAGCCCATATAATTACCTGTGTAGCTGATCTAATCGAACTGATAGGCTGGCAACCTCTCGACCTGAAAATCGACACTACCCAGCGTAATCTCTTCCCGGAACTCGAAGGTGAGCCAAAACTCATTTACGAGGCGTTACGATATGAACGTGAACCGTTGCAGGTAGACCGCCTTCACCAGATTACCCTTATACCCGTAGCGCGACTTATGTCGACATTAGGAGAGATGGAGTTTGACGGTATCGTGATAAGGCATCCCGGCAACCGTTACTCCATCTCTTAAAATATTAAAGCGTAAGTAGCCCTCTTAATATTAAAGCGTAAGTGGTCTGCAAAATTAAAGCGCAAGTGATATTTATTCTGTGAAACGATTAAGCACAGTTTCTATAAGCTTCTTTACAGATGGCTTATAGTCTGTATTGGCATTCTCTGCCCTTCTTTGGGCAATTATGCAACACACAGTCATAGCCTTATGACCTAAAAGTTTAGCCATACCCTGAAGGCAAGCTGACTCCATTTCAAAATTGGTAATCGGGCGACCGTTATATCTGAAGCTCTCAATCTTCTCGTTCAGATCCGGATCTTTCAATTTCAATCTCACCTCACGCCCTTGTGGTGCATAGAACCCGACAGCAGCAATTGTGTAACCTCTTACCATATCGTCACGTCCAATCAGACTGACAAGTTCCGGGTCAGCGTCTACCACATAGGGAGCAGCCCAAGTCTTATCCCATTTCACGTGCTCGCAAAACAGACGTTCAAACTCAAGGTCGCACACCTTGTCACGGTCGCGGTAGAAATTCAAAATTCCGTCGAAACCCATACCCTTCTCAGCAATCACGTAATCACCGATGCTCAAATCTTCCTGAAGAGCACCGCAGGTGCCGACCCTCACCATTTTGAGAGTGCGGTGTTCAGGCTTAATCTTTCGGGTTTTGAAATCCACATTAGCCAACTCATCAAGTTCGTTAAGCACTATCTCGATAT
>CAMWTL010000116.1 GCA_947177145.1 uncultured Porphyromonadaceae bacterium | reverse complement strand
ATTTCGTGGGCGCATTTGTCGGCTTTCTGTCCCGTGGCGTGTTCCCAGTATTCAAGACGTGTAGCGTATCCCTCCGGAGCCGGAAGCACCGACGCGCTCATCACATTCTTCAGTAAGAATTTTTCTTCCATCAATATTCAGTAAGAATTTCTTTTTCTACATCAGTAGGGATTCTCTTCCTGGATTTAGCAGCTGTAGAGGCTGCCGGGAAGTGGACGGCAATTGTAGCACGATGCCATAACTTCACCGTAGGCTCCGCCTGAACGGAGTGCCATATAGTCGCCACGCTTCGTCAAGGGGAGGATTTCGTCAACTCCGAATGTGTCGGACGACTCACATATAGGCCCTACCACGTCATATTTCTCCATTATGTCGGATGTGGAGGAGATATTCTCAATCTTATGGTGTGCCTGATAGAGAGCCGGACGGATAAGGGCAGCCATGCCGCCGTCAAGTATCACGAAGCGTTTCCCAAGTCCCTCTTTTACGAATACAACTTTGCAGATGAGCGATCCGCATTGAGCCACTATAGCACGTCCCAATTCAAAATGTAGTTTCTGACCCGGTTTGAGCGGAAGATACCTCTTAAAGAGATCGAAGTAGGTCTTGAAGTCAGGAATCGGATTCTCGTCGGGTTCATCGTAGTCAATGCCTAAACCGCCTCCTACATTGAGATTTGGGATCTCCAAACCGGGGAATTTCTCCTCAAGTTCTTTCTGAAGCTCAAGAATACGCTCACAGAGTATCTTATAGGGTGTAAGGTCGGTGATCTGACTGCCGATATGAAAATGCAGACCCTTAAACTGGAGATGATCCGATTCAAGGCATTTCTTAATGAGGGCAGGAAGCACCTCACGTGCTATGCCGAATTTGTTTTCGGCAAGACCGGTAGTGATGTAATGATGGGTATGTGCATCTATCTCCGGATTCACACGCAAGGCTATCGGAGCCTTCACACCCATTGAAGCTGCTATCTCCTCAATCACATCTAACTCAGCTTCCGACTCAACATTGAAACAGCCTATACCCAATTCAAGGGCGGTGCGTATCTCCTCGTCGGTCTTGCCGACGCCGGCAAATACGATTTTCGGTGCAGGGAATCCTGCGGTCACGGCTGCGTGTATCTCTCCGATACTAACGGTGTCGGCACCAAGTCCGGCAGCCGCTATGCGACGCATTACCTCGGGATTGGCATTCGCTTTCACAGCGTAATGCACACAGAAACCCGGAACGTCGGAATATTCTGTCACAGCCTTGAGCGTTTCGTCAAGGAGATGGAGATCGTAATAATAAAACGGTGTTTGTGCCGACTCAAACCGGTCGGTAGGGAAATGTGTCTTTGTCATTAGAATAGGTGTTTGCTGAGGAGCTGTAAGGCACGTATCTTGTCAGCCTTACGAATCAGCAGTGAGATGTTGTAGTTGCTGCCTCCATATGAAATCATTCTCACGGGTATCTCGCGCAATGCGTTTACCACTTCCGCCTCAAAACCACGGTTCTGCCATTCAAGGTCGCCTACGACGCATACAATCACCATGTCGCGGTCAACTGTCACATTGCTGAATTCCGACAGTTCCTTGAGAATCGGCTCCAGGCAGCGTTCATTGTCAATGGTTACGGAAACGCCAACCTCAGAGGTGGTAATCATATCAATAGGAGTCTGGTGTTTCTCAAAAATCTCAAACACCTTGCGGAGAAAACCGTATGCAAGGAGCATATGGCTGCTCTTAATCTTAATGGCGGTGATATTGTCTTTTGCTGCCACAGCCTTGATGGTCTGTGTCGGCTTGGTGTTGAAAATCACAGTGCCGGGGGCTTCAGGCTGCATCGTGTTGAGCAGGCGCACCGGTATGTTGGCATACTTGGCAGGAAGCACACAGGTGGGGTGGAGAATTTTTGCTCCGAAATAAGCCAACTCAGCCGCCTCTTCGAAATGAAGCTCACTCACAGGGCTTGTGCCCTCTACGAAACGTGGGTCATTGTTGTGCATTCCGTCGATATCGGTCCAGATCTGGATCTCCTCTGCGCCGACAGCTGCACCTATAAGAGACGCGGTGTAGTCGCTGCCTCCACGTTGAAGATTATCCATCTCGCCCTCTGCATTGCGGCATATGAAACCTTGGGTGAGGAATATGTCGACGTCAGGATATTTAAGGAGTATTTTGTTTAGGTTCTCCTTTATATAAGCCTGGTCAGGTTCGCCGTCCGGAGTAAGGCGCATAAATTCTGTAGCGTCGAGAAGCAGGGAATTCAATCCCTTTTCACGCATATAAAGAGCCACGAGCATAGTTGAGAGCTTCTCGCCGTAAGCCACAACCTCTTTTTCTTCCTTCTCTCCGAAGGGTTTGCCTAAATATTCACGGAGTTCCGCGAAGATGACGTCGAGTTTTGCGATAGCCTCTTTGTATGTTTCCTGATCGGTAAGTAGTTCGTAGGCTGTATGTTTATATTTCTTTTCGAGATCGTCAATCTGTTTGGTAGCGTTAGCTTTTTCTCCCTCCTTAATACATTGGGAGAGGTTGATAAGACTGTTGGTAGTGCCCGACATAGCGCTGAGCACAACTATGACATTGCCGGCGGTCTCAACCAAGCCCACCACATTCTTCATTCTCTGGGCACTTCCCACGGAGGTGCCCCCAAATTTCATTACCTTCATATTTTACCTATAGAAATTGTGCAAAATTAATCAATTTTTCCGAAATAAGTGAAAATTTGCTTAATAAAAAGGTCTGTAAGGTGCAAATAATAACTGTTGTGGGGTAGGGAAAGGTGTTTTTTGTTGTGAGTGGGAACGAAATCGGTTCAAAATGAGAAGAAGTGGTTTAGGAGAGCTATATGCAGAGATGGGATGGGCAAGGGGATAAAAAAAATTGACTGTCATCACGACAACCAATCTTCTGTTAACCTTAAAATCTAATACCATGAAAAACTCAATGCAAAATTACTAATTAAATTTTATATACAATTCAAAACGAGTAAAAAAATACTGTTGTTTAACACTTTTTAGGTATTAAGGCTTGTTTTCTTGAATTTGTTATCATAATTTTGCAATTCCTCGAGATGTCCATATGGTTAATTTGGACTGACGGGGCAATTATTTGCTGTGTCCTTATGCTGGTAAGGACACGGTGAGAAAGTGAATCTGAATTTTAACCTTTATTGCATACCCATGAACCGATTTAAGAAATTTGCACTGATGTCTGCTCTCACAGGTGTATTGGCAGGCTGTGGCTCGGCGAAATTGGAATATCCTGCCGCTCCTATGGATGCTACTGTGTCTGACGAATACTTCGGCACACTTGTGGCTGACCCGTATCGTCCGCTTGAAAACGACACTGCCCCCGCCACTCTCGAATGGGTGAAGGCAGAGAACGAGGTGACTGAGAATTACCTCTCTAAGATTCCTTATCGCAACCAGATACGTGAACGTCTTACTCACCTGAATAATTATAAGAAAACCGGGCTGCCCGCGAAGGCTAAGGATGGTAAGTATTATTATTATGAGAATGACGGTTTGCAGAATCAGAGTGTACTCTACCGCGTGGATTCTCTCGGGGGCACTCCGGAAGTCTTTCTTGACCCGAATAAGCTATCCGATGACGGTACTGTGGCGCTTCAGGGTATCAGCCGCTCCAACGACGGTAAGTACACTGCCTATGTGGTGGCACGTAACGGCTCCGACTGGAATGAAATCTATGTGATGGATACGGAGAGTAAGAAATTGCTTGATGAGCATATAGAATGGGTAAAATTCTCCGGTGCCGACTGGCAAGGCGACGGTTTCTACTATAGTTCCTATCCGCGACCTGAAAAGGGCAAGGAGTTCTCCAATGCCAATGAGAATCACCAGATATATTACCATAAGTTAGGCACGCCCCAGAGTGAAGACCGCCTCGTATATGAGGATAAGGCGCATCCTTTGCATTTCCACAGCGCATATGTGCCTGAGACGGAGGACTATCTTTTCGTCGTAGGCAGCGGCGAGGGTAACGGTAATTCGCTGATGGTAAAGAATCTTAAGACCAATGGCAATTGGGTTGTGATGGAGCCGAGCCAGGATTATGAAATCAGTATTCAGGATATGGTTGACGGCAAGATATATATCCTTACCAACTGGAACGCTCCCAAGAATCGCCTTATGGTGGCAGACGTGAAGAATCCTCAGCGTGCCAACTGGAAGGAGCTTATCCCGGAAGGGGACGGTGTGATGACCGGTATGCAGTTTGCAGGCGATAAGATGATTGTTACGTTTGAGAAGGATGCTTCCGACCATGCATATATATATGGGAAAGATGGCAAGCTTATACGCGAGATGGAATTTCCTACCTATGGCTCTGTGGGTATCTCTTCTGATAAGGACCACAACGAGGTGTACTATGCGCTTTCATCGTTCACTTATCCCTCCACACGTTTCTCTTATGACCTTGCCACAGGGGAAAGCAAGATAATAGGTCAGACCGAAATCGAGGGTGTTAACCTTGAAGACTTCGTGACTGAGCAGGTATTCTATCCCTCAGCCGACGGCACAAAGATTCCGATGTTCATAACCTATAAGAAGGGTTTGAAGAAAGATGGTAAGAATCCTACCTATCTATATGGCTACGGCGGTTTCAACGTGTCGCTCACTCCCGGTTTCTCTGCCAACCGTCTGCTCTGGCTTGAGAATGGGGGTATCTACGCACAGGCAAACCTTCGCGGTGGTTCTGAATATGGAGAGGAATGGCATCAGGCAGGTACGAAGCAGAATAAGATGAACGTTTTCAATGATTTCATCGCGGCTGCCGAGTATCTTATCAAGGAGGGTTGGACATCGCCCGACTACCTGACGATTGAGGGTGGAAGCAACGGCGGTCTGCTTGTGGGCGCCACAGTCAATCTGCGTCCCGACCTCTTCAAGGTGGCCATTCCGAGAGTGGGAGTGATGGATATGATGCGCTACCATCTATTCACTATCGGTTGGAACTGGGCATCCGACTATGGCACGAGTGCCGATTCAAAGGAGATGGCTGATTATCTCTTGAGCTATTCTCCTATACATAATATCAAGAACGACGGTACACCGTATCCGGCTATCCTTGTCACTACTGCTGACCATGATGACCGTGTAGTGCCTGCCCATTCATTCAAGTATGCCGCCACTCTTCAGGCAGCCGACACGGGTGATGCGCCGAAGCTTATCCGTATCGACAGCAAGGCAGGTCACGGCGGCGGTAAGCCCCTGACGAAGGTGATCGACGAATACACCGATCTCTACTCCTTCATCTTCAACAACATCGGCATGACCCCCAAGAAATGATTATGAAACATTTGCTTACCTCCCGTGCGCCGGAACGCACGGGAGCTTCATTAACCTCTTTGCTGCCGTTTCTCCTCCTGCTCATAACTACTTTTGCATGTAGCCGGATAGGAAAGGATAAAATATCTGAAGATGAAGAGGTTAGATTGTTCTCTTTAGTTGCTGACCCATCAGCTGAGGGTGAGTACGCCACAGCCATCCGTCGTGCCGACTCCCTGCTTGCAGGAGTAGCTATGGGCGATACCCTTAAAGGCTATATAATGCTTGAAAGAAACACTGCTTTAGGAAATAGCGGTAATATTGTCGGTGGTCTTACTTATACCGACACGGTTTTGGATTTTGCCCGGTCACATGGACTGGCGGAGGTGGAGATTCAGACCCTTCAGAATCGCGGAATCTATTTCCGACGTATTGAAAGATATGACTCGGCTATCAACTGCTACTCCCGTTCGATCGACCTTGCTTCTGCCGTCGGTGACATCGAACTTATGCAGTCGGGCAGCGAACTGCTCGCCATAGCTTATGCCGACATGAACCGTCTTGAGGAAGCAGAGGATTTCGGACGTAAGGCGTTGGATTTCGCTACTCAGATGGAGGATCAGGATGCCATGCTTGCCTCTATGTCGACCCTTGCCGCCATCCTTGCCAAAGCCAATAAAAATATTGAGGCTATAGAGATGGCGAAACCCTTATTGGAATTACAGGAGGTAAATCCTCTTAGCCGGATAAAACTTCTCACACCTTTGGCTTACGCCGCAAACAATCTTGATTCAGTCAGACTAATGACAGAGGTTGTGGGGGAGATGAAGAAAGTTGCGGATGTTTTTCCTGACAGTCACCAGATAAAGCGCGTATGGCTCTCCTCGGAAAGCTCCCTTGCTGCTATGAAGGGGGATTACCGTAAACAATGGGAAATCCTCTGTCGGCTCGATTCAATGCCGTCGCAGGGGAAGAGCGCAATTGAGGTTGACCTGGAGAAAGCCAAATGTCTCGGTCATCTTGGCCGCTATAATGAGGCTTATGACGTGCTTCAGAAAGTTGCTGCTGAATATGAAGACACCAGACAGGCACAGATTCAACGAGAGATGAGCGAATACTTCGTGAAGTATCAGACACTTCTTAAAGAACTCAAGATTGTGCGTCTGCAAAATCAGCGGTTGATACTTGCCATTGCTCTTGGGAGCTGCATCGTTGTAATTTTTGGAGGCTGGCTTCTATGGATACATGTGTTGCGTGTGAGGAGGGAACGTGAGTTCCACAAAGCACAGATGGAATTTATACGAGGTCTTGAGCATGAGCGTGGCAGGGTAGCGCGTGAGCTTCATGATGATGTGGCAGGCGATTTGGTTGGATTGCAGTATGATGTGCTCACCGGTAGTCCTGAGGAGAGTTCGGAGAAAATCGCTGCTGTAGCCGGAAAGGTGCGCCGTCTTTCCCACGATATGATGCCTCCGGAGTTTGAGGAATATGATTTGCCACGTCTTCTCGAAGATCTTGCCGTCACCACCAACGCGGCGGGGCGTGTAGAGGTGAAGACCCACTTGGAAGGTTCATATGATTGGCATTCGCTTGATGCCAAGAGTAATCTTAACCTTTACCGTATAGTCCAGGAAATCATAAACAATGCATTGAAATATGCGCGTAATCCGGAGGTCGAGATCACCCTCGGAGGCAGCAACACGTTCTCTTTGGTGATTGAAAGTGCAGGTGTGGCAGCGGGAAAGAAGATTGAAACATCGGAAAAGGGCATAGGACACAATATAATGGTAATCAGGGCATCGCTTGCCGGAGCCTCAATAGAGGTGACTAAAAACGGAGGAAAATATATCTATAATATAGAGGAGATAAAATGAGTACAGTTCTTGTAGTTGACGATCATCCGGCAGTGCTTCGAGGAGTCAGCTCAATCCTTGAGAAAGAGGGTTTCACAGTGATTGACGTATGCACTTCCGATGAGGCGGTACTTATGGCAAAATTCGGAAAACCTGTGTCGGTGGTAATCGCTGACCTTACGCTTTCCTCACCCTGGACAGGGGAAGACAATGCAGGTAACACCGACGGCTTGGCAATGATAGAGGAGATGAGGAAATATGGCTTCAACGGTCATAGTCTTATTTACACGATGCATGACGAGCCATGGAACGTGCGCCGTATGAATGATGCCGGAGTTGACGCTGTGGTGTTCAAGGGTGAGGCACCGTTGGTGCTGATAGAAGCTGTGAAAACGTTGTCTGAGGGAAAAGCTTTCAAGGGAGGCTTGTTTCGTCAGCTGTCGGAAAAGCTCTCCTACGGAGTGTTGTCAGAAAAGGAGCATAAGGTATTGGAATATGTGGCAGAAGGTAAACAAAACAATGAAATAGCAACAGATATGGTTTTAAGTGAAAAAGCGGTGGAGTATCATAGAAGCAACATACTCCGCAAGTTGTCGGTGCGCAATATGGCACAAGCAGTAGGTAAGGCAATGTCTTTGGGTATGCTCAGGTTGTTAGGGGGATGTGTAGTGCTGTCAGCAGGAGTGGCATATGCCGAAGTGCCTCAGCCCAAGGAGGTGGATCTGGGTTTAAGCGTCATATGGGCAGATTGTAACCTTGGTGCAGCCACACCCTATGAAGAGGGTGGTGCGTTTGCTTTCGGTGAGACCTCGGTGAAGGAGAATTACACCTGGGAGACTTATAAATATTGCGATGGTGAGGTGTACCTATGCCACGATATTGGTGAGAACATCTCAGGTACGGAATATGACGCAGCAAAGGTATTGTTGGGCAATGGATGGCGACTTCCGACGTTGGAAGAGAGCAATGAACTTGCCGAGATGTGCGACTATGGCAGTTTTGAGAAAGACGGTGCTATGTACGGTCAGTTTATCGGTCCCAACGGCGGTGAGCTGATAATGCCGATATGTGGCTATATGTCGAGGGCGCGTCGTGTAGCTGTAAATGAGCAGGCGTTTTATCTTACAGGCGCTTGTGAATATGATGAAGGCTATGATAAAGAAGAGGATTTATACGTAAGATTCCTCACTCCAATTACATTGGTGCTCACACCGGCTATACCACTGCCGGAATGGTATGCCAACGCCAGCCTCGGCGGGTGTATACGTCCCGTAAAAGACAGGACAACTTCTGTTGAGATGCTATCCGGTGTTGAATCCGAAAGTATGGTTGAGGAAATCTACACATTGCAGGGTGTGAAGGTCGCTTCATCCATTGAAAACTTAACACCCGGAGCCTACATCATTAAAAAAGGTTCTGCCGTAACAAAAAGAATCATCCATTAAGTGATATGATTTCTTGCCCTATCATTATTGAAATTTGTCTTTAGGGCTAACCATAGAGTGTATCAAATAATTAGTGCTGGCACTAAATTAAATTTAGTGCCAGCACTAATTATTTGATTGCTAAGGTATTATT
>CAMWTL010000115.1 GCA_947177145.1 uncultured Porphyromonadaceae bacterium | reverse complement strand
TTTGTTTTTTATCGGGTTCCTTACGTCCGGTGAAGAGACGTATCATAGCGAGTATGAATGCGATTAGGCAGAGAGCATAGATTGCGATGACCGAAACCATAGCTATGGTGTTGGTGGTGCGGATGCTCTGCGGATCAAACACCATCACTATGTCGTGGGTACCTGCCGGAATCTGCATGGCACGTAGCACGTAGTCCACACGTCCGATGGGTGTGGGATTGCCGTCGATTGTAGCTTGCCAGCCCCACGGGAAGAATATCTCGCTGAACACCGCAAGATTGCCTTTGGCAGACCTTGCCTTGTAGGTGAGCTTGTTGGGGGCATAGGAGGTTTCATAGATGGTGTCGCCGGGAAGCACCGGATTGGCTTTGCCGAGCACTTTCTCGAAGGTCTTGTCAGCCACGGCATAGCGTCCGGGGTTGATAGTGTCGAGCACACCCATCTCGGCGTTGGCATCTGCCACATAGAAGATGGAGTCTACCATCCAGGCGTTGCCGAGTGCCCCCGGATTCTCCTCGTATTGGTCGCCACTAAGGATATACTTGGCGTTGAGCATATTCAGCACCATAGGATTACCCTTGGAGATCTGATGGGTGATGAGGTCGTTGTAGCGTGTGAGCTTGGCAGCGTGATAGCCTCCGATTGTCTTGTGGAAATAGGAGGAGCGGGCTTCGGAGAAATGTGCCACATCCATCACCCTATAGTTAGTGGTGTCGGCAAGTATTGCCCTGTCGGCAGCCGTCATATGGAAGGCATCCTCCATAGGGGTAGAGGTGGTGAAGCTGTCCGAGTCCACATATCGCTTGTTGAGCGGGTAGAGGTCGATGAGCGCCACTGCTGTCAGGCAGCACACGAACACGGTCTTGTTGGTGAGTATACCCTTAAACCAGAACATTGTCACTCCGGCTCCGAGCAGGATGAAGATCAAGGAGCGTAGGGAGTCGGTTGATACGAGGCTTAGGCGAGTCTGGCGCACTGCATCCCAAAGCGGGGCATACTGCGGATCGCTGAATACACCCATGGAGGTGAGCTGGTCGATCTCCTGCTGTGAGAAGGGCTGACCGAATACGGAGGGTGCTATCCAGCCGATAAGGCAGATGAGAGCGCCGCCACCCATGACAGTGTAGAAAGTCCACTTGTTTTCTTTGAAGAAGTCGGGAGTATCTACCATTTTACGGAGACACATAGCGGCAAGGAGTGGCACACAGAATTCGACAATCACAAGTATACTCGCCACTGCGCGGAACTTATTATAGCCGGGGAAATTGTCGATGAAGAAGTTGGTGAAAGAGGGGAAGTTGTGACCCCAAGATAGGAATATGGCGAGTATGGAGACACAGAATAAAGCCCATTTCATCGGACTGTCAACCACGAACAGGGCGAGAATAGCCAGCAGGAGCACGAAAGCCCCGACGTAGACCGGTCCGTTGGTCATAGGCTGATTGCCGAAGTATTGGGGGAACTGGCTGATGAATTGACGGGCTTCCGGCTGGAGATATAGATCGTCTGCCTTATCGGTGTCGGTGACGGAGAGGAGCTTATTCTCACCTGCTACGGGTTTAATGGTGGCTCCTCCTTTCACGTTGGGGATGAGGAGGGTGAAAGTCTCGTCTAATCCGTAGCTCCACGCGGTGATGGCTGCGCGGTCCATACCTCCGGTGGCATCGGCAGGATTGTCAGTCGTAAGATCTGTGGCGCGTCCACGTACAGTCTCCTTGGCATATTCGTAAGAGTTGTAGAGACTGGGGGAGTTGGCACCTACTGCCACGCCGGCAGCCACGAGGCAGCACAGTGTGGCTATGAGCCAACGTTTCATCATATTCTTACGTATGGCTGTCCATAACCAGGCAAGCACCATAAAGAGAATCACAAAGCAGAAGTAGTAAGACATCTGAGGATGGTTGCTTTGCAGCTGCAAGGCTCCGAAGAGCGATGCCAGAGCGATGCCCGGTAGATACTTGCCCCTGTAACATAGCATTATGCCACCAATTGTAGGGGGAATATAGGCGAGGGTGACGAATTTCCAGATGTGCCCGGCGCCTATTATGATTATGAAATAGGATGAGAAACCCCATGCCACCGCAGCGAAGAGAGCTGTGGGCCATTTGAGTTTGTAGCACAGCCCCATGATAAAGAAACCGAGCATCATGGCGAAGAGAAGGTTGGCAGGAGCGGGGAGCCACAAAGAGAAAGCTCTTCCGATCCAGGTGAGAGTTTCATTGGCAGGATAGGATGGAGCGATCTGGAAGTTGGGCATTCCGGAGAAAAGTGAGTTGGTCCAGCGTGTGGTCTCGCCTGTAGCGTCGGTGAAGGCTTTTCCCTCTTGGCCGTTAGCTATACCCTGCATCGTGTCGTGCTGGCGCAGGATGTTGCCTTGCACGTCGTCAGGAAAGAAAAAGAAGAAAGCCACTACTGCAAGGAGCAGAGCGGCCAGCAGAGAGTAAATGTAAGTTTTTTTCATCCTAATAATACTATATTTTTTATATTTGAGGGAAAGAGAAAAAGATCCGGAGAGACTGGAGCGCGTCCCCCCGGACAGCTGATATTTACTCGTCGGTCTTTATATAGATCTGGCGATTCATACTCTGTTCGAGAGAGATGAGGGTCTCAGTGCCAGATACTCCTGAGATATGTTGTATCTGGTCGTTGAGAAGCTCCATGAGGTGCTGGTTGTCTTGTGCGTAGACTTTGATCAGCATAGAGTAGGGACCGGTGGTGAAATGACATTCCACAACTTCCGGAATCTTCTCAAGCTCCTGCACCACCTCACGGTACATTGAGCCTTTCTCAAGGTTGACACCCACATAGGTGCAAGTGTTATATCCGAGTGCTTTAGGATTGACAGTGTAGCCGGATCCTGTGATTACCTTCATCTCGATCAGACGCTGGATGCGCTGGTGTATAGCTGCTCTTGAAACGCCGCACTCGAGAGCCACGTCTTTTGAGGCTATGCGGGCGTTTTTCATGATAATGTTGAGAATTTTCTTGTCTAAGTTATCAATACGATCCATGGTTGAAGATTAGTTGATGGTGTTCTCCCGAAGGAGATGATTGTGCAAATTTATCATTTATTTGCGAAATATACAACTTTTCGTAATACTTTTGCCATTATTTAGGGTCTTTTCCACCCTAAATAATGGAAATTAGCTAATTTACGACTGTGGGCAATATGCTTGGGTCAGTCAGACTGCCGGAAGAGATCGCGGGAGGGATCATATACCGGGCTGTCGACTCCGAGGAAGCTGAGCACAGTGTGGAATACGTCGTATTGACTTGCCTCACGGGTAGGGTCGATATGGAGTGTGCTGTCGTTAGTCCATACAATGAAGGGAATCTCTGTCTGGACTTTAGGGGCTACTGACATCGGCACGCCGTGCATATAAAGATTGCCCTCCCCGAGTGATTCACCGTGGTCTGACACATATATCACGCATCCTCTTCTGTCGGGTATATCTTTTACTGTCTCTATGGCATTATGTATGAGCCAGTCGGTGTATAGGATCGTATTATCGTAGGCGTTCATGAGTTCCTGCGGGTCGGCTTTCGACATCTCAACCGTGGTGCATACCGGTTTGAACTGTTCAAATTCAGCGGGATATTTAAGGTTGTAGGTAGGTCCGTGGCTTGTGCTCGTATGCAGTATAATCAATATCTTATCATTCGGGTTGTTGATTATCGAGTCGCGCAGTCCCTGGAGCAGGATACCGTCATAACGGTCGTCTGCCTCCGGATAGGCTTTCTTCAGGGCTTTGACGTCGGCATATTTCTCGATGTGCAGCGGTGATTCTCCCCAGTTGCTGGTGCGCCATGTCACGTCCACACCGTTGCGGTGGAGATAGTTGGGAAGAATCTCATAGAGTTTGCCGGAAGGCTTATGGTCGAGTATGGCTTTGACTCCGGCAGTGGTGTAAGTGGCAGCCGACTCAGCTATAAGTGCGGTCACGCTGTCCTTTTCCAGAAGTGGGTTGGTGGGGCGGTCATAGCCGTAGAGAGAGAAGTTGGCTCTGCGAGCTGATTCGCCGATAATCAGAATACATACATCCTTGCTGTCAGTTGCGATTTTGGCATCGGGAAGAGGTATCTCTTTCTGGTTACGCGCTCTCTCCCCGTTCCACCAGCGAATGGTGTTGATTGTATATGACCAGGGCACAAGTATACTGCCGAGCTTGGTAGAATTACGGTCAATCCAGGTCCAGTTGCTCATATTCAGGAGAGCAATGATTATGCTGATGCCCAACGATATGCCTATATTTGCAAAGAATCTTTTCCATTTCCCGTAATCCACGCGCTGCATAAAGAGGTAAATGCAGGGCAAGACACCGAGGAGAAGGATATACCATATCATTGTCCACGAGAAGAATCCTGATGCTTCCGAATAGCGGGTGTTGAAGACATTGCCCATCATCTTGTTGGTGATAAAGGCATCGTAGATGTTGATGAAGTAAAGGCTTATGGCATCGGCAATGAAGGTAAATGCCAAGATACATTTACCCACTATGCGTCCGAGAAAGAGGATAAGATAGTAGGCGAAGAAGTTAAGAGCCAGCATAAGAATCATCAGGCTGGTCACGATAATAAAGCTGTTGAAGCCCCCGTCCACATTGTTGACTACAAATTTAAAGAAGGGCAGGTGGTAGGCTATGAGAGTAAATATGCTCAATATAGCTGCAAAGAGGGAGAGTTTGACGGGTTTACGGAGAAAGTTGATAAGTCTGCTCATAACGGTGGTGTTAGTGTTGGAGTGCATAAGACACAAACTGTTGGATTTATTTTACAGAACTTCGGCGACGACGCACGAGACGCCATATAAGGCATATATCGCCTATCAGAAGGAGGGTCACCAAGAGATTGAAGAGTATGGTGAGGGGCACATTGACTGTGTGTGAAGGCTCTACATAGGGGGAGGTGGCTTTGGAAGCGTCGTAGCGGGCAAATGGATTGGAATATATCACCTCGCCGGCAGGGAAGTAGGCTGTGATACGTGCGTATGGATCAGTTGGCTTTATAGCATAACGCAGCGAATCAGTGTCGGTGGCTATGGCGAGTGTAGTATGGTCTTGTCCCGTCACTTTGATACTGTCTGCCTGACGGTCAAGGTCGATGAAGATTGTATTCCCATCTTTTAGACCTATGTCGGTGACGGAGGGGAGATGGCGGTTGGCTTCATATTTCACTTCCCAATCACCGTTGCCATAGTCGGGTATTCTCATCGAGTAATAGCCTCCGGTCAGAAGCACATCCTTCAAGTCTTCATATCGTCCGCCGGGGACGGCGAGGAAGTTACATCTCCGGGCTATCTTCTTGGTGCGGTCGGGATAGTGGAGGTCGTCATTGGCGAGACCGAAGGTGTAATGACCGGCACTAAGCGACCAGTCCCAATACTCATTTTCCGTGGTTTTCCCGGCATCAAGTTCCATAATCTGAAATCCTTCGAGCTGCTGAAAATGCGATTTGCAGGTGCCTATGGTGCGTGCCGGGTGGTTCATCTGTATGAAGTCGGCGTCTTTGCCGAGGAGGTCGAGCTGGAACTGCTTTTGCGATGCTATAAGCGGAAGCAGATGGTCGAAAGGATTTACCTTGTTTGCTCCGAACACAAGTTTATGGTATTTGAAAATGTTGTAGCCGTGTTCGTAGACGTTCACTTGCAGGGTAGAGTCATAGGGATGACGGGTCAGCTCGTTGTGATTGGAGAAGGTAACGATGTCGTAGCCTAATTTACGGTAGGCAGCATCGGTCTCGTCGGGCCAGTATTTACATTCATTGGGGGGTATGGGACCCTTGACACGGGTGTGCGTATGGAAATTTGCCCGTTTCCAGCGGTTGGCAGTGTCAAGGTCAGCATACGGATTAAATATGTCGGGACCTGAGAAGGGTGTGGGTTGACGGAAGTCGTAGACCGGACTGTAGCTTGTAGCTATCACTGCTGCTAAGAAAATTAGGACTATTACGGCAAGGGTCTTACCGGCATATCGGGTGTGCTTCTTTATGATGCTTTGGCGTTTATGGGTCATTGTTAAGATTCTTGTTCATTTCAGGGAGTAAAGTAATTTGTATTGGCTGTGAGATGAGATTGGGCAGCATGTGGATAGGATCAGGTGCGTGAGCGTGCAAATGCAGAGGCAATCCATGCGGAGATTAATCCTATTATAAATACAGGAAGCAAAGCAACTCCGATGTCTGTCCATATCACTTTCACGGGATATGCCTGGATTACGAGGGTTGCCGGGTCGCCTCCTAAGCGTATAAGCCCGAAATACTCTTGTATAAGGCAGAGGATTAAACCGATGGCTATGCCTCCCAATCCGCCAAGCAGGGTAACATACATACTTTCCCACCAGAACACGGTTCCTATGCGTCGGCGGTTCATGCCGATTGCAGAAAGAGTGACCATAGACTGTTCCTTCTCCAACACAAGCATACAGAGGGTGCTGATGATATTGAATGACGCTATTACGAGTATAAAGATGAGGAGAAGAAATGTGACCCATTTCTCAATCTCTACCATACGGAAGTTGACGTCTTGCTGACGGTAACGGTCTTTCACCACGGCTTGCCTTCCAAGTCTTTTTTCGATGGCACGTGCCACTGTAGAGATGTCTTGACCCGGTATGGTCTTGACTTCAATGCCCGTAGCTTCGGTGTCGTATTGAAAAAGTTCCCGGGCTGTATTGATATCGCAGATCACACTTTTTTCATCATAGTCACTCTGCATAGCTTGGAAAATATCTGCTACGTTCACAGAGTCGGTAAGAAATGAGTTTATGGGGTTTGTCAGGTTCACTCGTCCCTCCCTGCGTGGGGCGAAGATGAGCATCGGGGTATTACCATTGTAGAAACTTAGCTGACGCGCCACGCCGACAGAAGCCACAACATCTTTCTCTCCCAAGTCGGACAGTTTAACACCGCCCGTTATTATGGAGTCGACACTTGTGATCTGCGGGTAGCGTTGCAGATCTACACCACGGAGTGTAATAGGCATCTCGCGGGCATCGACTATGGCAAGGGCATTGTCTACTACGGTCGGCACTGCCATCTCCACACCGGGCACTTGGGCTATGACCGTTGCCACGGAATCGCCGTCGGCAAATGTCTTTCCCTTTGCAGGGGTGACCTCCACGTCGGGAGCAAGGATGTCAAGTTTATCGGTGAGAATCATCCGGAAACCGTTGAAAACCGACAAGACACAAATAATGGCGGCGGTGGCTACTGCCACCCCCACCACCGATATGATAGAGATCGCGCTCACTGCGCTGTGCGATTTCGGAGCCCTGAGATAGCGCCAGGCTATCCGGGGGGGAAGTGCGCGTGAGATCATTCTGCTTCTTTCTTCTCTTCGTCGCCCTCCTTATGAGGACCGAGAAGGCGATCAATATTTTCGATATAGTCGAGCGAGTCGTCGAGATAGAACTGTAGGTCAGGACATTTACGGAGCACTTCCTTCACAGCCTGTGCAAGCTCGTAGCGCACGGTCTTCGACTGCTTATTGATATTGGCAAGGATTTCCTGGCTTTTGGCAGGCGGGAATATGCTGAGGTATGCCTTTGCTATGCTGAGGTCGGGGCTTACGCGCACTGCGCTGACCGACACGATTACACCGCCCAGGGCGGCTGTCTGGCGACGGAATATTTCGCTCAGCTCCTTCTGTAGGAGACGGGCTATCTTTGCTTGGCGTTTACTTTCCATAATTTTTGATATTTTTCGATATTGGTTTGCTGAGTTATACGTTTTGCCTATTATTTCCGGAAGTGAATTTCGAGGAGGAATAGACGTTTCTTTTAAATATAACGTATCGCAACCGAATATCGTTTATTGAAATTCGGGGTAATCGTAGGTTATTAGCCGAGCTTACCGTTGCTTTCCGGGAGCTTGCGTATGATGGTGAGGCCGTCGCGGAGTGGAATTATTACCTTTTCCACTTTGGGATCGGAAGCTATCATATCGTTGAAGCGCATTATACCGAGAGTCTGGGCAGACCGTGGGTTTAGTTCCGTCACGTGTCCGTCCCAAAGGGTATTGTCGGCTATTATGTAGCCTCCGGGTCGGAGCAGGGGGAGGGCAGCGGCATAATAGTCGTCGTAGTGGCGTTTGTCGGCATCGATGAAGATTAGGTCAAATTCTGCATCTTGCCATTGCTTCATAATTTCAGAAGCGTCGCCTATATGGAGACGTACCTTATAGCCATGAGGTGATGAGGCGAGATTCTCCCTGATAAAGTCTTCCAACTCGTCGTCTACCTCTATTGTGTCAAGCCGGGCATCGTCGCTGAGAGCTTCGGCAATGCATAGGGCTGAGTAGCCGGAGAACGTGCCTAATTCGAGCACCCTCTTTGGGGCAATCATAGAGGAGAGCATCTTCAATAGTCGACCTTGCAGATGTCCCGAACACATCCTTCCGTTCAGCAGACGTAGGTTTGTGAGGCGGTCAATCTTGTATAGGTAGTCCGGCTCCCGGTCTATGTGGCTTTCGATATACTCGTCTAATGTCATTGCTGCTTTAGATAGTCAATAGCTAATCCGTAACCTTTAAGACCGAATCCGCAGAGCATAGCTTTGCAGGAGGGGGCGGTGACGGATTTATGGCGAAATTCCTCGCGTGCGTGTATGTTGGAGATGTGAACCTCGATTACAGGCAAGGAGATTGAGGATATGGCATCGGCTATCGCAATGGAATAGTGGGCATAGGCACCGGGGTTTATGACTATTCCCTTGCAGTCGGGGGTTTCATATCCGAGCTTATGTATCTTGTCGATTATCTCACCTTCGCAGTTGCTTTGGAAATATTCTATTGCAGTGTCGGGGTTCTGAGCACGAAGGTCACGAAGATAGTCTTCGAATGTAGTGGAGCCGTATATTTCGGGTTGACGCTTTCCTAAGAGATT
>CAMWTL010000114.1 GCA_947177145.1 uncultured Porphyromonadaceae bacterium | reverse complement strand
CCAAATCCCTCTTCTCCCCCTACTCTATGTTAACCTCAATTCTATTTTAGAGAATCAATTGATAAATTGTTATAGGTCTACAGCCGTTTCTCACTATTGAGAATAAGTAAAACCTTACACACAAAGTTATGAATGTATATGAAAGAATAGTGGAATTGCTGAAACAGGAGCCTATCCTTCAGGATTTCAAGTATGTGAAGAGCAAATATTCCTTTATCAAGAGAGTGGACGGCATCAGATATGATCTATGCCTCGATCACCAGTTCTTCTTCAATATCGAAATGAGCATCTCACCAATCGCCAGTGTTCGTTATGAAGTATTGCATAAATGGCACGAGAAATTCAATTTCAAAAGCATAAGAGACCAACGTGACAACTATACAGTGGGAACCAGTACGATTATGGTAGGATATGACCATCTTTATCGCTTCAAATATGGAGGTGAGAATTTCGATGAGGTATACCCTAAGTTGAGGGAGGCTATTATCAAATGTATGGAATACACTTTCACAACATTTTCTACTATGGAGGATTTCTACAGAGAGAAAGTGCTTCCTATCCTTGAAGGAAAGGAAAGTGCCCCATGGTATGGAGACGATTGGGTATTCGAGTATCTTACCGCGTGTAGGATTCTTCATCCCGAATCTTACGATAAACTAAAGAACTTAGTAATGGATCATGTGAATGGGTTGACTAAAGCAGGAGAACCGAATATAATTAGATATCAAGGTAAGTGGGACGAGATATTGGCATACCTCGAAAGCCTCGACTTCTCTTCCGGCAAAGCCAAACTTCCCAAAAAGTAATCCTTCCCCCTCTCCTAAATACTCACATCACACTACAATTCTCTCCTCTCTCTTTCTTCTCTATCATTGTCCTCATTTTCCAAATCCCTCTTCTCCCCCTACTCTATGTTAACCTCAATTCTATTTTAGAGAATCAATTGATAAATTGTTATAGGTCTACAGCCGTTTCTCACTATTGAGAAGAAGTAAAACCTTACACACAAAGTTATGAATGTATATGAAAGAATAGTGGAATTACTGAAGCAGGAGCCGCTCCTTCAGGATTTCAAGTATGTAAAGAGTGAGTATGCTTTTGTCAAGAAAGTGGATGGTGTCAAGTACTGGCTTCATCTATACCACTTCTTCACTTTCAACATAAGCATGACGATACAACCAGCTACTTATGTACGCTACGATGTGTTGGAAAAATGGTGGGGTAAGTTCGATTTCATATCCGCAAGAGATCATCGTGCCATTTATACGGCGGGTGTAAGCACGGATATGATAGGTTTCTATCCTTTTTTTGACTTCGATTATGACGGCTCTAATTTCGACGAAATGTACCCCTTGTTGAGAGAGGCAACTATACAGTGTGCCGAATACACATTCTCTACATTCAAAACACTAGAGGATTTTTATAAGGAGAAAGTCCTTCCAGTTCTTAAAGGTAAGGAAATACCTCCACAACTGGGCTGCAAATGGGTATTTGAATATCTTACAGTGTGTAGAATAGTTCATCCGGAATTTTACGAAAAACTGAAGGAGGTTGTAATGTACTACGTAGAGGACAGAACCATAGCTCAAGAACCAAATATAATGAAATTTGCAGGTAAGTGGGACGAGATATTGGCATATCTCGAAAGTCTCGACTTCTCTTCCGGCAAAGCTAAACTCCCCAAAAAGTAACATAGTTTTCTGCATTTAAAGTAACCTGAATAACATGAAAAATTATATGAGAATAGTTAGTCTTATAATGGTGTGCTTTTCTTTAAGTGCATTCGGTCAAAATGGGAACTATAATAATAAGACCGAACGGGATGCAATAAAATGTGCAGCCAGACTTCTCGCAGCCTACTATCCTCCTAATGAATTGTGTGTATCAGATTCGATTTATGACCTCGACTGGTTTTACTTTGCAGATGTTGTCGATGATAAGACCAAGCAAGAGATTTCCAATTACAGAACAGAGAAAAAATACATTTGGTCACCTCCTATTTATTCACATAATATGGCTGAATTATTCGGTACTCACAATTGTGAATGTACTTCGTATAAGTATGTAGCTCAATTCTCAGCTCCTTATAACAATCTAATCAGATGTGACATATTACCCGGTGATAGAAGGATTGGAATTTATGGCTCTCCAACAATCACCTCCTTCCTGTTCATCTTCAACAATCAAGGGAAAGTGGACCAAATGTTTAGGGATGAACTTCATATAGATTAACTACTATTTCAAGTAATAAGTCAAATAGATTAATAATTTAAGTTATATTCTGATTCTTAAAAAGTTATGAATGTATATGAAAGAATAGTGGAATTGCTGAAGAAAGAACCGAACAGTTAGTTTTAACATAGAAAAAGTGTCCTGTCGATAACAGGACACTTTTTCTATGTTAAAACTATATTCATCGTTTAGCGCATATCGGGGACGGCTACTTTGTCCATGTCGCCGTAGTCGAGGTTCTCACCACCCATGCCCCATACGAACATGTAGTTGCTCGTGCCGGCTGCGCAGTGTATGCTCCATTCGGGGGAGATGACCGCCTGCTCGGAGTCCATCCAGATAAGACGGTTCTCCTGCGGCTCACCCATTATGTGGCAGATGCGGTTGCCTTCAGGAACGTTGAAGTAGTAGTATGCCTCCACACGGCGATCGTGGGTATGCGCCGGCATAGTGTTCCATACACTGCCTGTCTGAAGCTCCGTAAGACCCATCTGAAGCTCGCAGGGACCCTCTTCAAGCACATTATTCACGATAAGCTGGTTGATGATGCGGTCGTTGCTCTCGGCAAGTGAACCGGCATGCATACAGTTTGCCTTAATCGAGCCTTTGCGTCCGTCGATGGTCACAAGCTGTGTCTTATAATGCTTGTGGGCAGGAGTTGAGTTTATATAGAGCTTAGCAGGGTTCTGAGGATCCTTGCTGCGGAAAGTCACCTTCTTATTGCCCTGACCCACGTAGAGGGCATCCTTGAAGTTAAGCTCATAATCCTTACCGTCAACATTGACTATACCCACGCCGCCACCGGTGTTGATAACGCCAAGCTCACGACGCTGCAAGAAATACTCAGCCTTCAAAGGGTCGATAGTCTCAAGCTCTACAGTCTTGTTCACCGGTATCACACCGCCGTAGATAAGACGATCATAGAGCGTATAGGTAAGGTTGATCACATCCGGCTCCATCACCTTGGTCATAAGGAAATGGGAGCGCAGTTGCTCAGTGTCGTAATGCTTCACGTCGTCAGGATGACAGGCGCGGATTATCTGATAATTCGTCTCGGCGGTCATACCCAATGCCGAGGCTGCCATTATCATTGATGCCAATATCTTCTTCATGTCAGTTATTTTGATTTGTCGCTGAATCCGGGTTTAATAATCTGCAAAAAATCGGTAATCCCAAGCCAAGGCTTAGAAAAGATCTCTTATCTTGGTGTCACCGTCGCCCCAATGATGGTCTTTCGGGAAGGGCTTTCCACCCCAAGCCTTCTGAGATGTCCAAGGCTTTGCAGCGTCACTCCAGAAAGGATGGGTAGCCGGCAAACCCAAAGGCATAAATGCAAGGGAGGTCATATAGAGGGAGCCGTTGTTGGTGTACCAGTCAGCCACATTCGGCTGACGACCCGCAAAGCCTATGGTAAGGAAACCGCCGTCGTTGAAATTCTCCTTGCCGTCAAACATACGGTGCATCACGGCTGTGAGGGCTGCACGAGCCTGACCGGGAGTGACACCTGCCGGAAGCTTATCATACCACGCCATAAGAGCCAAAGGCTGCATAGTAGCCATACGGTAAGGTATGGAGCGACCGAACACCGGGAACGTTCCCTCCGGAGAGATGAGACGCTCAAGAACGAGGGCATATTTCTGGGTGCGCTTCAAGGCTCTGTCATAATACTTGGGATAATGTATGCGCGTGTACTTATTCGCATCCTTCATATTCTGCAAAGTTTCGAGATACATAGGATGGAACACATAGCTGCTGTAGTAGTCGAAAGCAAACTCAGGACCGTCGGCATACCAGCCGTCGCCCGTATACCATTCCTCAGTCTTACGGATAGCCGAGTTGATGCGGTATTCATCGTGCGGCGCACCCGCTTTGGCAAGGAAACTCTCAATTGTAGAGGAGAAGAGAAGCCAGTTGGTATAGGGAGGGTCAACACGACGAAGCTGTGTGAACTCTTCTATGTAACGGTCTTTGGTCTTCTGGTCGAGGGGTTCCCAAAGAGCGTCATAGCCACGAATGAAGCTCTCAGCCACATATGCGGCATCCACAAGGCTCTGTCCGTGGCCACGCCATGCAAGATAATCGGGGCTGTCGGGGTCAACGGCATTGGCATAAGCCTTAAGAGCCATCTCGCGCAGCTCGGCACGCTTCTTACCCTCCTCTGTGCCGTCATCGGGGAGTGAGAGCCAAGGGGCTATTCCTGCCATAAGACGACCGAAAGTCTCCATATATGTTACCTTCTTGTCGCGTCCGTCCCAGTTAGGACTCACCTCAACCTCCATATTTGCCTGAAGTTTACCCTCAGCCATATTACTAAGCACCGGATAAGCTATCTTATAAGCAAGGTCGGTCCAATAAGCACGGTCGGGATTCATCTCCTTCTCAAGGAACCGCACATACTCACAAGCGGCAAGCAGGAACGCACCCACACCGAAATCGGCAGTAGACTTCGAATCGACCACCTGCCCCGGTATAGCCTTCTCACCGATAGGCTGCACGTAGCCAACGCTTCCATCCTTCTGGAGAGCCGTGTTGCGCAGATAGTCCCAACCTTTCAAGGCAGCGTCAAGATATTTCTGATCTTTCAGATAACCGTTGGTGATGCCCCAGAGAAGACCGTAGGTGAAGAAAGCGGTGCCGCTGGTCTCCGGTCCGGGAGCATGTTCCGGGTCAAGCATCGAGCGAGTCCAATACCCTTCCGGCTGCTGGGCTGCCACCACAGCGTCTGCCATTTTCACATATTTCTTCTCGAAGAAATCACGGTGCTTATACTCCTTGGGGAGGTCGGCAAGCACTTTCGCCAAACCGGCAAGCACCCATCCGTCGCCACGTGCCCAGAAGTCCTTCTGACCATTTGTGCTCTTATGTTTTGGGTACACATATTTCCCGTCACGGAAGTAGAGACCGGTCTCAGGGTCGAGCATAATACTGTCGCTAACGGTAACATACTCATAGAGCTTGTCAAGGTAACGCCCGTTGCCGGTGATATTATAGAGCTTCGTCATCACAGGCATCACCATATACAGCCCGTCAGCCCACCACCAATAGTCGTTTTGCGGAGTGGACATCTCATATTCCATCACCTCACGGGCACGCTTTATCTTATAATCGTCGGGCAACTCGTTGTAGAGGTCGGCATAGGTCTGGAAACAAATCTGCCAGTCGCCGAAGAGCACATGGTCGTCGGTCTCGCCGTAGTCATACTTCCATTTGGAGCGGTCGTTGCCCTTTGCACCCTTCCATTGGTTATGGTCAGCCCAGGCAAGTGAGTAGTCGCGGTAGTTCTCATTGCCTGTAAGTTTATAAGCCTCCATATTACCTGTATGGTAGGCTGCCACATGCCAGAAAGGAGTGGCTTCGGGTTTGTGGTTGTTTTGCCAATGGGTGTTGACCTTATCTATAATGGCCCTGACCTCACCGGCTTCCTTCGCGGGATTCTTCGGAGCAGCCGAGGCTGTCAGCATCCCGCATAGCGCAAGCGCACTGATAAGAATTCTGCTTATAGAGTTCATGGTGTTATGGCGGCACTGCCGCATAAATTGTTAGTTAGAGTTTATCTGTAGCCCAAAATTACTCATTTTATTCTGAATTTCCGACATCCCAATCTCCTTTTTCTCACACCATCATATAAAAATGAATTATTACGCCACAATTATATCAGATTATGAATTATTCCTTAGACATATGCTAAAGCCACAGGAGCAAAAAAATAGAAGAGCATCCCCGTTGTTGGGGGATACCCTTCCATTTTATTCGTTCCGGGCAGAGTGTTATTACTTCTGCTGCTCTTTGAGGATGTCGCGGATCTGAGTAAGGAGCACCTCCTCCTTGGTGGGTTCGGGAGCGGCGGGGGCGGGAGCCGGCTCAGCCTCTTTGCGCTTAAGCTTCATCGCGATGCGGAGAGCTACAAAGATTGAGAAGGCGATGATGAAGAAGTCAACGATGTTCATGATGAACGTGCCGTAGTTGATTGCCACCTCTTCTACAGCTGCCACACCGTCTTCAGTTGCGGGGATACCCTTCTTGATGACATACTTCAGGTTCTGATAGCCTGTGCCGCCTGTGCAGAGGGAGATCACCGGCATGAGTATGTCGTTTACGAGAGAAGACACAATCTTGCCGAAAGCGCCGCCGACGATTACACCGACTGCCATGTCAATCACATTACCCTTGAGGGCGAACTCCTTGAAATCCGTTAAAAATTTACCCATTTTTGATACAGTTTAATATTGTGGATATCGTAATAAAAAATTTTGATTGTGCAAAACTACTTAAAAAAAGTGTAAAACAACCGTTTTTCACTATCAAATAACACATTTGAGTTAAAAAACGTTCATTCACGATTGCAATACCGATTTTTTTTACTAATTTTGCAATGTCCGTCGGGAGAAACCCATCGAAATCCGGCGTGACGCGAACATTGAAAAAGAGAAGATATCAAATATCACCAACCTAAAACAATAATCTAAAGAAATGACTAAAATTGGTATTAACGGCTTTGGCCGTATCGGACGTTTCGTATTCCGTGCCTCTACTAAGAGAGACGACATCGAAGTAGTAGCTATCAACGACCTTCTTCCCGTTGACTACATGGCCTACATGCTCAAATATGACACAATGCACGGTCGCTTCGACGGCACTGTTGACTATGATATGGACAAGAGCCTCCTCATCGTCAATGGCAAGCCTATCCGTGTGACTGCATGCAAGAACCCCGCTGAGATCGGTTGGGGCGAGGCAGGTGCTGAGTATGTTGTTGAGTCAACCGGTCTTTTCCTCACTGAGGAGAAAGCTAAGGCTCACATCGAGGCTGGTGCCAAGTATGTAGTTATGTCAGCTCCTTCAAAGGACGCTACTCCTATGTTCGTTGTAGGCGTTAACGCCGACACTTATGCAGGTCAGCAGTTCGTATCCAACGCTTCTTGCACCACCAACTGTCTTGCTCCTCTCGCAAAGGTGCTCAACGACAAGTTCGGTATCAAGGAGGGTCTTATGACTACAGTTCACTCTACAACTGCTACTCAGAAGACAGTTGACGGTCCTTCTATGAAAGACTGGCGTGGTGGCCGCGCTGCTTCAGCCAACATCATCCCCTCTTCTACAGGTGCTGCCAAGGCTGTTGGTAAAGTTATCCCCGAGCTCAACGGTAAGCTCACCGGTATCTCTATGCGTGTCCCCACTCTCGACGTTTCTGTAGTTGACCTTACCTGCAACCTCGAGAAGCCCGCTACCAAGGAGCAGATCTGCGCTGCCATGAAGGAAGCTGCTGAAGGCGAACTCAAGGGTGTGCTCGGCTACACTGAGGACGCTGTTGTAAGCTCTGACTTCCTCGGCTGCCCCCTCACCTCTATCTTCGACGCTAACGCCGGTGTTTACCTCACCGACAACTTCGTGAAGGTTATCTCTTGGTATGACAATGAGATCGGCTATTCTAACAAGGTGCTCGACCTCATCGCAATCATGAAGAAATACAACGGCTAATCTTACGATTCGTCAATCAGACAAGGCGCTTCCAATTTTGGGAGCGCTTTTTTTGCATTTTAAAATTTTTTTACTAATTTTGCCACTACGCACTTGAGCATTGCATTTTTCTGCTTGGTTGCCACTCGCCTCTAAGCCATGTGAAACCCTTAACCCGTCACTATGTTCTCACAAGACGAAATATATTTTTGGCTCGAAAATGACTTGATTGCCTTATTGATAGCCGTCATCATCGCCGGGATACTGATACCTAAAATTATCCTTATAGCGTTCCGGCGGAAACTCTTCGATGAGGTCAACGAGCGGAAGATTCACCGTGGGGTTGTGCCACGTCTCGGCGGTATAGCCTTTTTCCCCGCGATCCTATTCTCCATGGCATTGGTTGTGGCTGTAAACCTACGCTTTAATAATATATTGATGATCCATGAGGTAGCCACCAACTCCGTGCAGATATATTTCGAGATATGTGCCATCATCCTGCTCTACCTTGTCGGGATTGCCGACGACCTCATCGGAGTGCGTTATCTGGCGAAGTTTGTGGTGCAGATAATCGCAGCCATACTCCTTGTATGCTCCGGTATGTATATCGGCAATTTCTATGGCATCCTTTGGATCCATGAGATGCCTATATGGCTCTCCTGGCTCTTCACGGCATTCATCGTGGTCTACGTGGTTAATGCCATTAACCTTATCGACGGTATCGACGGATTGGCTTCAGGACTCTCCACGATTGCTCTCGTCTTCTATGCCATCGTTTTCTTCCGTGGTGGTGAATTTATATACTCCATGCTTGCAGCTGCCACTGCGGGCACTCTCTTCCCCTTCTTTTATTATAATGTGTTCGGCGATGCCACGCGCCAAAAGAAGATATTCATGGGCGACACAGGCGCACTGACCACAGGAATGGTGCTTGTGTTCTGTGCGGTTGCGGTAATGTGTGCCAAACCGGAATTCCTTACCGTAGATTATAACCCTGCTATGGTGGCGCTGTCACCCCTTGTGATACCCTGCTTCGATGTATTCCGTGTCTACTTCCACCGTGTGCGTCGCGGGCGTAATCCTTTCCTCCCCGACAAATGCCATATCCACCATAAGCTGCTTGCCTTGGGCGTAAACCAAACCCGTGCACTGCTTCTGATACTTTTGGCGTCTATCGTCTTTATAGGTATGAATGTGCTGCTCTCCCCTTTCATCAATCCTACGCTACTTCTCCTGTTAGACGTGTTTATCTGGACAAGCGGCAATATCATCCTCACCAAAGCTATCCGTCGCCGTGAACGCATCCTCGGCTACACGCTCTACGATTAAACCGATAACGTCCTCACCTCTATACCCTTATACCCCCACATATAGCTAAAACTATACGTAGGGGTATTCTTATGCAACTACAAGAAAAGGAGCCAATGTCCGGCGGACATTGGCTCCTTTT
>CAMWTL010000113.1 GCA_947177145.1 uncultured Porphyromonadaceae bacterium | reverse complement strand
TTTATGCTTGCCTCAAAGGCACATAATCAAGATATATTAGAACCAGCGGGTATAAGCGAAGTCCTGACGGTGAGGAAGCGCCGGATTGTTGGGATACATACGCAAAGCGTAACGGAATGTACCCGCCTTGTTAAGCTTGCTCTTAAGCTCGTAGGTATAGATGCTACCTACACGGCTTACGATGTCAAGCTTCTCTGTACCTGCGAACTCGCTCTCGCCGTCGTGGTCGCGATACTTCACAACCTCTACGCCTACAGCGTCGCCGAGACCCTTGGTATCAATCACACACTTCACCTCGATAGGATTACCGGTGCGAACCGCGCTCTTTCCTACATAGCCATCCTTGATGTCTACGCTCAGGATCTCAACCTCGTTCCACTTAGAAGCGACATTCTCCTTCCAAGCCACGATTTCACGTGCCTTGGCGAAGTTGTCTTTCTTGAGTTCAGCCGCACGCTTAGCCTCCGGCTCATAGAGACGATAGATGTAATCGTCGAGCTGACGCTTCATTGTGAAGTGAGGAGCAATGTGGGCGATTGAACGCTTGATACGGTCGATCCACTCGGGGCTATAGCCCTTGTAGTTCTTATTGTAGTACATCGGCACGATCTCGTTCTCAAGCATAGAGTAGATGGTAGCGGCATCGAGACGGTCCTGCTGAGACTGGTCGGTATAGGTACGCTTCTCTGTAAGCGCCCAACCTGCCATCTCATCAAACTTGTAACCCTCATACCACCAGCCGTCGAGCACTGAGAAGTTGAGTACGCCGTTCATCTCGGCTTTCTCGCCTGATGTGCCGGATGCCTCAAGAGGACGGGTAGGAGTATTGAGCCAGATGTCAACACCTGTCACAAGACGCTTTGCCACAATCATATTGTAGTCTTCAAGGAAGATAATCTTGCCGAGGAACTGAGGCATTCTTGAAATCTCAACGATACGCTTGATCAAGCCCTGACCTGCGCCGTCGGCGGGGTGAGCCTTACCGGAGAAGATGAACTGCACCGGATACTTCTCGTTGTTCACGATCTTGGCAAGACGGTCAAGGTCGGTGAAGAGGAGGTGAGCACGCTTGTAAGTGGCGAAACGACGTGCGAAGCCAATGATAAGGGCATTAGGATTGATTTTCTCAAGCACTTTCACCACTGCACCCGGATCGCCCTGATTCTTGAGCCACTTCTCCTTGAAATCCTTCTTCACGAAGTTGATGAACTTGTTCTTCATCGTCATTCGCATGTTCCAGATCTCATCGTCGGGTACATTGAAGATACCCTTCCACTCCTCGGGATTGCTCTGATCCTCAAACATCTTCTCACCAAGATGTTCTGCATAGAAAGCTTTCCACTCGGTAGCTGCCCAAGTAGGCATATGCACACCGTTGGTGACATATTTCACGTGGCTCTCATCCGGACCGTAGCCTTTCCATACACCGGCGAACATCTTCTTGGAAACCTCACCATGAAGCCAGCTTACACCGTTTGCTTCCTGACAGGTATTGAGCGCGAACACACTCATTGAGAAACGCTCGTTGGTGTCGGGATTCTCACGACCCATATTCATAAGGTCGCTCCAAGAGATACCGAGCTTGGCAGGATACTCACCGAGATACTTACCTGCGAGGTGCTCGTCGAAGTAGTCGTGGCCTGCGGGCACGGGAGTATGCACTGTGTAGAGTGAGCTTGCGCGAACCACCTCAAGAGCAACGTTGAAGGGAAGACCGTCCTTCTGAACATAGTCTACCAAACGCTGGAGGTTGAGAAGAGCTGCGTGACCCTCGTTGGCGTGATAGATGTCGGTATGGATGCCAAGACGGTTAAGCATATAGATACCGCCGATGCCGAGGAGATACTCCTGCTTCATACGGTTCTCCCAGTCGCCGCCATAGAGCTTATGGGTGATAGGACGGTCATACTCCGAGTTCATATCGAAATCGGTGTCGAGCAAATAGAGGTTCATACGACCCACATTCACACGCCATACGTGGCAGTAAATGATACGTCCGGGATAAGGCACCTCAAGAATCATAGGCTGCCCGTCTTCGCCGAGCACAGCCTCGATAGGAAGCTGGTCGAAGTTCTGGGGCTCATAGTTTGCAATCTGCTGACCGTCGATGGAGAGCGACTGTGCGAAATAACCATAGCGATAGAGGAAACCTACAGCAGTCATAGGCACGCAGCTGTCAGAAGCCTGCTTGATATAGTCGCCGGCAAGCACACCGAGACCGCCCGAATATATCTTAAGACAGTTGCATAGACCATACTCCATAGAGAAGTAGGCAACTGAAGGAATATCATTGCGCATGGGCTTACCCATGTAGTCTTTAAACATAGCATAGGTATGGTTGATGCGTTCCATCATGTGCTCGTCGGCAAGCACCTCCTGAAGACGGTCGGAGCTTATCTGCTGAAGAAGCATCACGGGGTTCTCCCCTACCTTGCGCCAAAGGTCATGGTCGAGGTCGCGGAAAAGGTTCTTACCTTCGCTGTTCCATACCCACCAAAGGTTTTTCGAAAGTTCCTCAAGGGGTTTGAGTTCCTTGGGAAGGTTTGAGCTTACGGTAAGATTACGCCATACCGGCTCATTTGTGTTACTAACCTGAAGTTTCATTGCTAAAACTAAAAATGAAATTATGTAGTTAATTTTATTTTATTCTCTCGTTACGGCGTTCGGTTGCTACCTTAAACGCCTCATCATAAGCTGAAATGAAGAATTTCCAATCAGCCTTTTCCGAAGTGGCTGTAGCTGCCTTGGAAGCATCTTTCCTCTCGGCGGCAGTCATATCGGAATATTTCTTTATCTGACGTGCTATCTCGCAAGCAGCCTCCGAATAGTTGGAATCAGTGCGCCCTACCACGTCGACACCGCATGCAAGCATTGAATTGACAAAATTCGAAAGAATCCACTGCCCGAAGCCACTCTTGTCGGATGTCACAGTCGGCACTCCGAATGCCACACTCTCAAGAGGTGTGTAGCCCCACGGCTCATAATACGACGGGAACACGGTCATATCAATTGCGGGCAGAATATCATAATATGAGATATTGACAATCCCATCCTTGCCGTCAAGATAGCAAGGCACATAGATTATGCTTACTTTTCCGTTCAGACGACCCTCATTATAAAGGAATCTCAACCGGCATGTCACACTGTCGCAATCCTCATTGTTAAGACGATGAGTCATATACACCGGTGCGTCGCTCACGGTGTCACCATTCTTAAGGGCAGCAATAAGGGGTGTAGAGGGTCCTTTCACCCACGCCGGCACAAGCACAAGTGCCAACACCTGTTTCGAAGGCTTCAGGCTCTCCAGCGATACCAAGGAGTCGATAAAGAGATCAAGACCCTTGTTGCGATATTCATTTCTGCCGGAGGTTGCCACCACTACGGTGTCATCGTCAAATTTTTTCCCTGTCAAGGCAGCTGCTATGGAAAGGATGTGCTTTCTCCCCTCTTTGCGCTGCTCGGCATACTTCTCGCTCCCCGGCACGAAATCAGGTTCAAAACCGTTGGGGGTCACCACTTGGGGACGGATATCAAGAAGTTGCTCACATTCATCGGCTGTAAGGTCGCTCACGGCGGTGAAACAGTCTGCCTGGTGGGCGGCTGTCTTCTCCAGCGAGTGTTTAGCCTCCATATTAAGTTCCCAAGCCATCTGGTCGCCGTTGTAGCCGTGGAAATAGTCATAGAGGGGCTTTCCGTTGCCGCAAATGCTGCGTCCGATGCTTGTGGCATGTGTAGTGAATACAGTGCGGGCTTGCGGAGTGGTCATCTTAAGGTAAAGAAGACCCATAGCGGTGGTCCACTCGTTGAAATGAGCCATAATACCGCTGTCATCCACCTTCATATGACCGGCAAGGGCAGCCATCACTATTGCCGAAGCCACGGCAAATGCACAACCCTCATGATAATCGCCGTAGGCATGCATGGAATCAACTCCGTACAATTCCCACATACGACCGAAAATACTGTTCAAATGCTCATATACGCCTTCAAACTTCACAAGCACTACCTGGGGAGATCCGGGAATATCCCAGCGACCAGCCCTTACAGTTATGCCAAACGGCAGCTTCATACGCGAGGCGCATGACTTGAGCATTGTTTTTCTTTCTATGAAATAAGGTGAAGGTGTATTTTCTGTCCACACGTCGGGACCGATAAAAACCAAACGATCGCCATATTTTTCCTGTAGCACGCGGGCTTTTGTAGATAAAACGGTATATATGCCACCTATTTTATTGCAAACTTCCCAGCTTGTCTCCATCAGGAGACCGATACCATCGCGATCCGTTCGCTTGACTTTCTGCATAGTCTTCAATCTTTTTTACATTAACAATCCGGCTCTATCGCAAACCGAATTATGCGCTTCCTTTGACGCGCCACAAAATAATAAGTGCAAAATTACTAATTTTTCCCCTATTACGCAACTTCCTCTACTCAAAAAGGTGCAAAAAAAACATAAGGTATTTGATAAAATCTTAAAATAAGCGCATTTTTATAGGTTTCGGGGCTTGAAATATGATAATCAAGCCCCGAATATGGCATCTTAGAACGGCAAATCATCGCCCGCGTCAGCCGGACCCGGCTGGAACTGTGGCGCGGCTCCGGGAGCACCAAATCCTACATTCTGCTGAGGATAGCCCCCCTGCTGGGGATAACCGGGTTGCTGTGGGTAGCCCTGCTGCTGATAGCCCTGCTGGGGCTGACCGTAACCAGGCTGACCGCCCGCTACCTCGGCACCCATCGGACGAGCCTGATAAACGCTCACGTCGGTGTACCATCTGCCGTTAAATTCACGGCTCTCCAAGTCAAAAGACAAAGTGTAGCTATTGCCCACCTCTATATTCATTGTGTCGGAGCGATCGCCGAACACATGAAATTTCACCTTACGAGGATACGACCCGAAAGTCTCAAGCACCCATTCCCTTTTCTTCCACGGGTTGCCCGCCTTTGAAACTCCCGACTGCATCGGAAGTTCCTGTATTATTTTGCCTTCTATTTCCATTATTCTACTTTTAGCATTTTATTATGCGAAATTACTAATTTATTCTCTTTTATCCAAATTAATTTTCCTCTTCACTAATTTTATACTCTTTTCCAGACTCCTTTTTTCTTTTAAGCGTCCGTTGCCGCTTTTTTTCAGCAAAAATATCCGACAGCCTTTTTTTACGAGCTGGGGCAGCAAGTACATCTACATCCGAAGAATTATTAATCAATGCTATCCAAATATGCATTCCTGTCGAGTATTTGCGTTGAGAATACGCTACCAGTTCATTATGTAGCTCTAAGGCATCCTTTTCATTAAGTTCAGACAATCTCTTTGGGTCATAGTCAGTGTTGCAGAGATATAGCGATTTGTCAAGTAAAACAGTGACAGAATCATAGAAAGCCCTATTATCTTTGTCAAACATTGGCACTACATTATTTTCGAAATCTTCAAAGAGCCTATCAATTTTTTTGAATGCCACTGCGTATATCTCTTTTCGCATTTCGTTGTAGTCATCCATTCTTTTGATGTCATCTTGTACCTTATTTATTCTGACAGCCATCCTTGTAAGAGAATCGTTAAGCCCTATCACTTGCATTTCCTGTCGACGTGTGGTTTCACTCAAAGCTAAAACTTTATCCCGTGTATCCATTGTGGCAGAATTTAATGAGTGGAAATACAATCCCATTACAATGCCAATACCTATAATAACCGCTGCTCCCAAGATTGACCATATCACCTTAGGTAGCCTATCACAGCGGTCAAGGCTTTTCAACAACCTTGCAATGTCTTTCGGCCTCTTCTTCGCCGAGCCGACACATCTCGCTGCAATGGTTGCATATTCCGGACATAACTCTGCCATAATCTTGCCCAAGCCATATATATCATCACAATAGCCTTCCGTGTCGGCAAAACCGAAATCGGTGAGTACCACCTCGACCCCCATATCGCGTACCATTACATTAGCAGGATTTATGTTGCGGTGGGCCAATCCCATACTGTGAATATACCCGACTATACTTATAAGCTCACGCATTATCCCACGACGCTCTTTCTTAGAAAGCTTTCCTTCCTTAAGGAACTCAGATAAGGGCTTCCCTTCCACCCATTCTTCAATGATACAATGACCCAAACCGTCGATCACCTCAAAGCTCACAACCTGTGCCACACCGGGGTCAAGGAGACGCGACTGTATCTCAAACTCTTTTTGAAGCCGTCGGAGGTCAACAGAGGAGTCGCGGCACTGCTCTATGAGGCCTTTCAGCAGCCAACACCTGCCGTAGCGCCGTCCGCGAGCTATGACATTGACTCCGGAAATATGGATTATTTCCACATCCATCATTTCCGTACTTACATCAAATTCTTTCAAAGTACAATCCACAACTCCTTCCCTTATTTTTCAGACTCTTTCGTCTGTTCCAACTTTTTCTTCTCAGCCCTCTTTGCTTCCTCCTCTGCAACTATACTATCTAATGCTATTGCCCGAGAAATTAAATCAGGTTGCCCTTGTTCAGTGAGTTTGTAATTGCGCAGCTTCGCCAGCCAAACCATATAATATTTTGAGAAATTTATAGTATAATAACCAATCGCTTCATCATAGAATATATAAGCGTCGTCTTCTTTAAAAACCGGGATATTCTTGACAGTGTAAGCAGTGTTGCAGATATATTGCAATTTTTTATGAAGCGCAACGATTGAATCATAGAAAGCTACATCCTGTCCTTTGAACATCGGGAAAACATTCTTTTCAAAATCATCAAGGGTCTTATTGATTTTCTTGCTCGTCGCCAAATATGCCTGTTTTCTCATCTCACTGTAGTTATCCATCCCTTTTATCTCGTCTTCCGTTCTGTTGATACGGTTAATCACTCCTGTAAGAGAGTCGGCAAGATGGGTCACGTGCTGTTTCTGATGACGATTTAATTCGGTCAGTGCCAAAATTTTCTCTTGATCTGCCCGGGCGACGGCAATCAACGAATTTATATATCCCACTGCCAGCATACCCAGCACCACAAGGACTGCCACACCGGAAATTGACCATATCACCTTAGGCAGCCTGTCATGGCGATCGAGGCTTTTCAATAACTTCCCAGTGTCTTTCGGCCTTTTCTTCGCCGGCCCGGTGCATCGTGCTGCAATCCTTCCGTATTCCGGACAAAGCTCCTTCATTATTACTCCTAAGCTGTAAATGTCATCACCATATCCATCAGTGTCTGCTAACCCAAAATCATTCAGCACCACACCTCCACCGGCATCTCGTACCATTATATTTGAAGGGTTAAGATTACGATGAGCCACTCCACGACTGTGAATATAACCGACAATGCGAATAATCTCGCGTATTATCTTACGACGTTCCTGTTTAGTTAGTTTTCCTTCCTGAAGCAACTCAGAGAGCTTTCTACCCTCCACCCATTCCTCTACGATACAACCGCCTAAACCATCTATCTCCTCGAAACCTACAGCCTGGGCAACACCGGGAATAAGGAGTCTTGACTGCAGCTCAAACTCACTCTGAAGCTGTCGGCGGTCGACGGAGGAGAACCTGTGCTGCTTAGTGAGTCCTTTCAGCCGCCACCATCTGCCGTAGCGCCTGCCTCGGGCTATAATGTTAACTTCGGAACTGTGGAGTATTTCTACGTCCAGCATCCCGGCTCTTACTTCAAATTCACTGTCCGGAATAGACACAAAGCCGGATTCAAGTACTTCGTATTCCTTCATAAGCAAGTTACATTTCTTTTTTCTCCATCTCATCCAATACCCTCTTCGGCGGCCAAGTTCTTGGCATCCCGTTTTCCCTGATTTCATTTGCATACAGTATTGCTTCCCACACGTTAAAATATGCACCAAGTCTAGTTAAATAATGAGTTTTCACCTCCTCATAGAGCTTGGCGGCATCACTTTCTTTTAGCTCCGGAAACCTCCCGATGTCGTAGGCGTGGTCGCAGATATACTGTAACTTCTCATGGAGAACATCAAGTGAATCATAGAAAGCCGGCTGAATCTCCTTGAACATCGGGAAAACATTCTTGTTAAAATTATAGATGGTATTATCGATCTTCCGGCATGCCACCAAGTATGCCTGTTTTCTCGATTCACTGTTAGTGTATCTCCCCTCTCTGTTCATCTCCTCTTCCGTCCTTTTCATTCTGGCTATCATCTCCGTAAGTGAGTCGGTCAGCTCTGCCACTTGTCTCTTCTGGCGGAGGTTAGTCTCACTTAAAGCCATCACTTTTTCCTGTGCCTCCTGTGTGGCGACATTTAGCGAATTTATGTATCCCCCTGTAAGCACACCGAGCGCGACCAACACTGCCACTCCGGAAAGTGACCATATCATCTTAGGCATCCTGTCATGGCGATCGAGGCTTTTCAACAGTCTTGCAGTGTCTTTCGGTCTCTTATTTGCCGATCCGGTACATCTCGCTGCAATTCCCCTGTATTCCGGACAAAGCTCCTTCATTATTGCTCCCAAGCTGTAAATGTCGTCTGACACCTCAGCTCCTCCGTCGTGCATCTGCTCGGGCGAAATGTAGCCCGGTGTGCCCGCACCCTGTTTCAGCTCGGCATAGTCGCCGGTGTCTGCCAAGCCGAAATCAATGAGCACCACTCCACCTCTGGCATCTCGTATCATAATATTCGAGGGCTTCAAATCGCGGTGTACCACGCCCCTGCTGTGAATATATCCTACTATATTTATTATTTCACGCATTATCCGGCGTCGCTCCTTTTTAGACAGCTTCCCATCCTGAAGGAGTTCCGAAAGGGTCTTGCCTTCTACCCACTCCTCAACAACACAAGGACCCAACCCTTTGATTTCCTCAAAACCTACAGCCCGTACCACACCGGGGTCAAGAAGACGTGAATGTATCTCAAACTCCTTCTGAAGCCGACGACGGTCAACGGAGGAACCCCTACACTGCTCGTTGAGTCCTTTCAGCAGCCACCACCTGCCGTAACGCCGGCCGCGGGCTATGACATTGATTTTTGAGATGTGAAGAATCTCCACATCCATCATATCTGCTCCAACTTCAAAATCGCTGTCCGAACTTGCAATAAATCCGGATTCACTCTCTATTATCTCGTTCATAATTCAGTTTCAGTTTACTTGTACAAATCCCGTGATTTAATACTGAAAACCATTGCAAAACCTCGCCGCTATCCAAGCTTAAGC
>CAMWTL010000112.1 GCA_947177145.1 uncultured Porphyromonadaceae bacterium | reverse complement strand
CCGTCAATATCCGTGCCAAAATCATAATAACTTGATTTATAGTATATATCCATATGATATAGTGTCCGATTTCGTACACTTTTGTCCGCATCTGTCACCCATAGCCCTTTTCTATTCTTATCCATTAAGCTCTTTGTTCGCTAATTCACTTACCCGAAAGAAATTAGCTACGCCACCTTTGGCAACCCTATGTTCCTCAGCATATCTTTAAATGTTTATTAACATTATTTTTTGATACGTAAGGAAATTTCATTAATTTTGCCTCTATAATCCAAATTCTATCCAGAGTTTAAACTAAATCTATTCCGATGAACTATACTATCATTGACTTTATCAGCCTGCTTGGGGCTGTCTGCCTGTTCCTCTATGGCATGAAGGTTATGAGTGAGGGTCTCCAGAAAGTTGCCGGTGACCGCCTCCGTAACATTTTGGGCATTATGACCAAAAACCGTCTCACCGGTGTTCTTACCGGCATTATCATCACTGCTTTGATTCAAAGTTCGAGTGCCTCCACAGTGATGGTGGTCAGCTTCGTAAACGCCGGCTTGATGAGTCTGGCACAGTCAATGGCTGTAATCTTCGGTGCTAACGTCGGCACGACAGTCACCACCTGGATTATCTCGGCGTTCTCTTTTGAAGTCAGCATTTCAGATTATAGTATACTTCTCCTTGCCGTGGGCGTCCCGATGCTTTTCATGAAGAAAAGCACTTATAAGAGCCTTGGCGAGTTTCTGATCGGTTTCTGCTTCCTCTTTATGGGTCTTGACTTAATCAGCAAATATGTGCCTGATTTACAAGCAAACCCGGAAATGCTGAAATTCGTCACCAATTACACCACCCTCGGCTTCGGCTCGGTGCTGATTTTCTTCTTCTTCGGCATCGTCCTCACAATGGTGGCACAAAGCTCGGCAGCCACCTTCGCAATCACCCTTATCATGTGTTCCCAGGGCTGGATTAGTTTTGAACTCGGATGCGCCATAATCCTCGGCGGAAACATCGGTACGACAATCACACCGATTCTCGCCTCTCTAAGCGGTAACCTTGCGGCGAAGCGCACGGCAATGGGCCACGTGCTCTTCAATGTAGTTGGTTCGATAATCGTATTGTGCATATTCCAGCCTTTCATGGCATTTGTAGCCGACATCACCGAATGGTGTAACGGCCTTAATCCGCATGAGATCACCAAGGCAGAAGAGGCAGCTATGGCTGATTCCACACTTCTGAATCCTGCCGGTGGGCTTACGGCAAGGGCTCAAAGCTCAATCGCTTTTGGTCTGGCAATGTTCCCTACCGTATTCAACGCCTGCAACCTTCTTATCATGATTTGGTTTACCAATCTCTATGTAAAGGTAGTATGCTGGATTATGCCTGCAAAGCACAAAGACGAGGAGGAGGAATTCTCTCTCAAATTCATCGGACGCGGTATGCTTTCCGCTTCGGAGCTTAACATCACACAGGCTCAGAAAGAAATCGCAGTATATGGTGAGCGCGTTTCCCGCATGCTTAAGATGGCACGTGACCTGATACACCTTCCAGCCAACGATCCGCAATACACAGAGACATACAACCGTCTTGAAAAATATGAGGAGATTTCCGACCGTATGGAGATTGAGATCGGCAAATACCTCAACCATGTGGCTGAGGGTCGTCTAAGTCCTGAAGGCAAGATGCGCGTGGCAGGTATGCTGCGTGTAATCAGCGAAATCGAGTCTATCGCTGACGGATGCTTCAACGTAGCCAAGGCGCTTAATCGCCAGCACAGCAACCATGTAGATTTCGCACCCGGTGTGCTCAAGGAAATCGACACAATGTATGATCTTGTAGGAGAGGCTATGGATAATATGCTTGGTATTCTCCGCGAGATGGAAACTCCCGAAGACTCCCTCATCATCAAGGCATATAACAAGGAGCGTGAAATCAACAATCTCCGCAACTCTCTCCGCGACTCTAATATTTTCAATATCAACAATAAGGAATACGGTTATCAGGAGGGTATCTTCTTCATGGACCTCATCAGCGAAGCCGAAAAAATCGGCGACTATATGCTTAATGTGGTAGAGGGTGTGAAGCACCAGTTCCGTCCTACAACCGACCAATAAAATAAATCTCGCAATTATCGCATAACCAAAAACAATCACAGCCATGAACACCCATCGCTATTGCGTCATTATGTGTGGAGGTGTAGGGTCAAGATTCTGGCCCTTCAGCCGCAACGACCGCCCAAAACAGTTTCTTGACTTCTTCGGTACAGGCAAAAGCCTTCTGCAGCTCACCGTTGAGCGTATCTCACCCATAGTGGGGGCTGACAACATCATACTTGTAACCAATCGTCAGTATGCCGATATAATCCGCGAACAGCTTCCGCAAGTGAAGCCGTCGAACATACTCCTCGAACCGGCTCGACGCAACACTGCTCCCTGCATCTGCTGGGCAGCCCACCATATACAGGCACTTGACCCCGAAGCTTCAATTGTAACCCTCCCTTCCGACCATCTTGTGCTCAGGGAGACAGAGTTTCATAAAAAGATAGAGGAGGGCTTCCGCTTTGTGGAAAGCGGCGACCGTCTTCTTACCCTCGGCATTCAGCCGACAGGTCCCAACACCGGCTACGGCTACATACAGCAAGGTGTGGAGGCTAAAGACTGGGCCGGCATACGCAAGGTGAAGTCTTTCACCGAGAAGCCTAACCTTGAGGTTGCCAAGCTTTTCCTCGATAGCGGTGAATTCTTCTGGAATGCCGGCATCTTCCTTTGGAGCGTCACAGCCATACTCAAGGCATTCGCCCAATATGCACCTGATATGGCACAGCTTTTCGATGCTCCGGAAGGCGTGTACGCCTCTGACGAAGAGCCGAAATTTATCGACCGTATTTTTACCCTCGCTACCAGTATCTCCATAGACTACGCCATAATGGAGAAAGCCGACAATGTGTATGTCGAGACCGTCGATATAGGCTGGAGCGACCTTGGCACCTGGAATGCTCTCTATGAGGCATCTCCGAGAAATCAGGACCGTAATGTTACCCAAGGATGCAAGGTGCTGACCTCCGGTTGCGAAGGCTCTATGTTTGCCGTAAGCGGCGACAAGATAATTGTGGCTGCCGGACTGAAAGACTACATAGTTGCCGACAACGGCAATGCCCTGTTAATTTGTCCCCTCGCCGATGAGCAGAAAATTCGCCAGATTGTAAATGAGGTGAAAGACCGCTTCGGCGAGAAATACGTATAATTATTTATGTCTAAGATTTTTCGTTTCTCTCTTATACTCATCCTCACCCTCCTCTGCGCGTGTGGCAAAAACGAGTTTAAACTTAAGTTTTCCCTTCCGAAGGACTACTCTTCCAACATCCGGCTCGTGTATTATGCTTCCGATAAGCGTGGAGGTATGGTGATTGAGGCTGTGGCTACCATAATGGAGGGTAAAGGAGAACTGCGCTCTCCCACCTACAACCCCACATTACTGTATCTTTATGCCGGAGGCAACGTTCCGACCGTAGTCTACGTAGAGAGACACGATGAAATCGAAATATCAGGTAAAGAAAGCAACGCTGCGCTATGGACTATCGGAGGTAATCGCGTAAACGAAGACCTCACACTATGGCGAAATGCCCACGCCACTACTCTCCTCTCCGGCACACCTAAGGAAATCAATGAGGCTGTCGCCGATTATGTGGAGGGGAATCGGGACAATCCGGTTTCGGCTATCCTGCTCCTTACGGCATTCTCTCGCTCTGACGACGAGCGTCAGTTTCTCGACCTTTGGTATGGTCTTGGAGAGAAAGCTGAGAAAGAGCGATGGATGAAGATAGTAGGACGTTCAGATTTGCTTCATTCTGCCATAAGACATCCCGGCAAACTGCTGAGTATGGCGCCACGCTCTTTGGCAAACGGTATAGACACTATACGCCCCTCGGCAGTGGCAGGCACGATCCTTTTCTTCTGGAACAACGGTATGGACAGTAGAAAAGAGCTGATGGATTCACTGAAAGTCCTTGCAGAGGAGTATCCTGACTCCTCTGCAAGGATAATAGCCGACATATCTGTGGATGCCGATTCAGTGAGCTGGAGATCACCTCTACGCAACGATTCCGTAAAGAATATAGCTCGCTTCTGGTTTCCGGCAGGACTTGCCGACCCGCGCCTTATGTCGCTCCAAGTAACCAAGACTCCCTTCTTTATGGTGGTCACGCCCGACGGGTATCAGTCTTATCGCGGCGACAACGTGGATGATGCTATGAAGGCGTTCCGTACCCTTGTCTCCAAAGCGTCTTCCTCCAAACCTTCTGATTCAAAATCTCCCTCCTCAAAATCCCCATCGGTGAAGCCTTCTGAATCAAAATCTTCTGGTTCCGAGACTCCTTCCTCAAAGAAACAGTAATTCATCAAAAGCCAAGACGAGTGCTCACAAAAATATACTCCGCAGCTATTCAAGGCATCGACGCATTCCCGGTGACCATAGAGACCGACACCAACAGTGGCGCTTTCTTCAATATTGTGGGCCTCCCCGACACTTCTGTAAAGGAAAGCCATCAGCGCATGATGTCGGCTATAACCAATAGCGGCATAAAATTTCCGAGAAGAGGACTAACCGTTAATCTTGCCCCCGCCGACATAAAGAAGGAGGGCGCGGGTTTCGACTTGCCGATGGCTATAGGTGTGCTTACAGCCTGCGAAATTGTCCCTTCGGAGAATATCTCTGACTATATGATGATGGGTGAGCTTTCGCTCGACGGGTCAGTGCTGCCCGTAAAAGGAGCTTTGCCTATGGCAGTAAAAGCTCGTGAACTCGGCTTCAAACGTCTGATAGTGCCTGAAGGGAACGTCACAGAGGCAGGAGTAGTAAATAAAATAGAAGTCTATGGCGTAAAGACACTCTCAGAGGCTATCGCTTTAATAGCTGATAAATCAGATCTGCAACCAATACGAATTAACACACGTGAGATTTTTGCATCTGAAGCTGACATCTTCGACTTCGATTTCTCGGAAGTAAAAGGACAGGATGCAGTGAAACGAGCATTCGAGGTAGCTTGTGCCGGCGGGCATAATCTGCTGATGATCGGTCCTCCGGGAGCCGGTAAATCAATGATGGCAAAGCGTCTACCCTCTATTCTTCCTCCGCTCAGTCTTGGTGAGGCATTGGAGACCACCAAAATACATTCCGTAGCAGGGAAGCTGAAAAGGGGTTCTATGCTTATGACCCGTCGTCCTTTCCGCACTCCTCACCATACCATATCTCCCGTAGCACTCGTAGGCGGAGGCAACAATCCTATGCCGGGAGAGATCTCCTTAGCGCATAACGGAGTCTTGTTTCTCGACGAATTTCCGGAATTTTCCCGGCAAGTTTTGGAAGTGATGCGCCAACCAATTGAAGATAGGGTGATTACAGTTTCGAGGGCGAGATATTCGGTGGATTATCCTGCTTCCTTTATGCTTGTGGCATCTATGAATCCTTGTCCGTGTGGCTACTACGGGCATCCTTCAAGAGCCTGTACTTGTCCTCCCGGAGCAGTAAGCCGCTATATGAACCGCATCTCCGGTCCGCTCCTTGATCGTATAGACATACAGATAGAAATTCAGCCCGTGGCTTTCGATGATATGGCAGACACTCGTCCTGCCGAGGGCAGTGCGGAGATTCGCAAACGGGTAATAGCCACAAGAGCCATACAACAGCTCCGTTTCCAAGGAGAGAAAGGGGTCTACTGCAATGCACAGATGACTTCCCGTCTGCTGCGTAAATACGCCTGGCCCGACGAAGCCGGACTCGCCCGCCTGAAAGACCGTATGACACGCCTCAATATGTCGGCCCGTGCCTTCGACCGCATCCTGCGCGTAGCCCGTACTATAGCCGACCTCGACTACGCCTCCCTCCTCCCCGCTTCCGACTCGCCGTCCTATCCCCAAGCTGTGGCAGCAGCTGCCAATCGCCCTGTCACAGTCAGCCACATAGCCGAAGCCATAGGCTACCGCTCCCTTGACCGCGACAACTACGGCAAAACCTTCTGAACCCACCCATAGACAAACCCTCATGCTCCGCTTAAATAGACTATACGAGTTAAATAGACTATACGAGCTTAAACAGAGTTTGTCTCCGGGTGAAAAAAATTAGAACTATGCCCAACCACCCTTCCGATAAAAAGCCAACGCTTCCTCATTATCATAAGCGAGCTTTCTCGCATAATTACCATGCCCCATTCATTTACCATATCATCCTTAAGAAAGCTCAAATTTGCGAAAGCTTTGGAACGGTTAAAGGCGATGCCCGAATTGCGTCCGGCAATCCTGGATGTGCATATATTCAAGAGACTCTATTAGGCCGCGTAATTGCTAAAGCAATCTTAAGCCTACAATATGCTTTTCCTATCCTACAGATTTATCAGTTTATAATAATGCCTGACCATATACACATTCTCTTACGTGTGAGAGAATGGTCAGAAAGACATCTGGACTATTATATTGGAAGACTGATTTATAATATAGGGATTAAATATTCTAAATTTACTGTGAAAGAGATATGTGGAGAAGAAATATTCCAACCCGGTTACTGTGATAAACCATTGCTTATAAAGAGAAGCCTTGACGGTCTTTTCCGCTACATACGCGAGAATCCTCATAGATTGGCAATGCGCCAGCAGTTTCCACATTTCTTCCAGCGAGTGCGTAAACTGAGAATTGGTGAAAAGGACTACGAAGCCTATGGAAATCTCTTTCTCATTCGTAATCCCGACAAGGCAGCGGTCAAAATCAGTAGGAAATTCACTTTAGAAGAGAAGCTGCAAAAGCAATCTCGATGGTTATCTGATGCTGCAAAAGGAACAGTTTTAGTATCGCCTTTCATCTCTCAAGAAGAAAAAGCAATACGCACTCAGGCAGAATTAACCTCCGGAAAATTAATTCTAATCATACATGAAACCTTCGGAGAGCGCTACAAACCGGCTAAACACGATTTCGATTTATGCAGTGAAGGAAGAGTGCTAATTATCTCACTCGGACTACCGCCCCAAACTCCGCTCTCCCGTGAAATCTGTAATCAGATGAATAATCTCTCCCAACTCATCGCCAATCTATAATCCATATTTCATCTCAATTACTCTCCTATCAAACACAGTTATATTGTTATCAACTATACTATTAGGTGTAGCCTACAATTTCTATGAACTCTACCTCCCTCGACCACGACAACTACAACAAAATCCACTAAACACTATCTGTAGAGAATCTAAAATGTGGGTGGAGGAAAATTTTTCAGTATGGTTATGAACCAATTCAACCGGGGTGATGTTATAATATCAGAAAATCGTTTCATGATGTTAGGTTAGTTTGAAAAGTATTATGGAAAACATTAAGAAAGCGGTCGATGTGAATCGATCGCTTTTTCTTTTGTATTTTTCCAAATGACCACACAGTTATATAACCCCTTCCTATCTCTTTGCCATACGATTACACAACAAACATTATGATTACATACAACAAATATTGAATACCGACTGGAACCACGACCTCGTAGAATCAGACTTGCCCAATGCCCACTCCACCGCATTGCTCTAAGTCTGGTTAGCTATGATAATTTTTTGGCTCTTTTTCGATTTTGGAGCAGTCAACTCAATTATTTTTGCAGTGTGTCCCCAAATTTAGGACAATTTTTGCTATATTTGTCCCCAAATTTAGGACACTATGGATAAGACGTATATAAAGACACAGATTGCAATGCGTCAGGCGGAGTTTCCCACTGATTTGAAGAGACGTGAAAATTCACTTCCTGTAAATGAGGATAAGATAATCACTATACCGGGAGTCAGGAGATGTGGAAAATCCTCGAAAATGGAGGCCGTCGTAAATGATCTGCTTTCAAAGGGTGTAACCCGCGAAAGGATGTTATGGGTCAGTTTTGATGACGAGCGATTAGTGAAAATGCCGTCAGAAGAACTTAATCTCATCATCGAGGCTTACCGTGAGATGTATCCCGACACAGAACTTTCCTCGGTGTATATGTTTTTTGATGAAATACAGTTGATCGAGGGATGGGAATATTTCATAATGCGCCTTTATAAGCATTACTGTAAGAACATTTACATAAGCGGCAGCAACGCTACTATGTTGAGCAGCGAACTTAAATCTGTGTTGCGAGGCTGGCCGATTGAGGAGGAAACCTTGCCTCTTTCTTTTAAAGAGTTTTGTGAATTTAAAGGCATAAGAACCGACAGCTGGCTGGAACAAGACCAAGCAAAACTGCGTAATGCTTTTTTCGAATACAATACGCAGGGAGGATTCCCGGAAGTGGTACTGACACCAAACCTTTTGTTGAAAACCAAAATTCTACAGACCTATTTTGACACAATGCTGCTGAAAGATTTAGTGGAACATTATAAAATAGGTAACATTGAGGTACTGCGATATTTTTTGAAGCGAATAATGGGCAATCTGACCAAACCCACCTCTATCCGCGGTGTATTTGGAGATATAAAATCTCAAGGACTAAAGGTCAGCAAGGATGATTTATATACCTGGGCAAATCACGCCTGCAATATCTTCATGTTCTTTAGAATTGCTAATTACAGCAAATCCCTGCAAAAAATTGAAAGTTCGCAGCCAAAATATTATTGCATTGACAATGGATTAAGAGATTCCGTATTGTTGCCACAATCAGATGACAATGGCAAAAAGCTGGAAAACACAGTATTCCTACAGTTATACCGTCACAGATCACCCGTCGACCGGATTTATTATTATCAAGGAGAATATGAATGTGATTTTATCGTGCAGCGTGGTATAGCTATCCATGCTTTATATCAAGTATGTTGGGACATATCTGATCCTGCCACACGCAATCGGGAAATCAGAGGACTGCTTGAAGCCTCAAAAATTACCGGCTGCCCCAATCTATACATCATTACCTCAGAGCAACAGGAAGAGATTGCTTTAGACAATAATATTACCATCCATGTACTGCCGGCATGGAAGTGGCTGCTAAATCTGTAATGAGTCTGAACCATAATAAGCTCCAGTCGGAGCTACCACACGTGGGGAGAGACATAAAAAGCGAAAAAAAATTTCAGTATTATGAACCAATTTAATCGGGGTAATGTTATAATATCAGAAAATCGTTTGATTCATGAGCTTAATTTTCATAGGTATTCATCGATTTTCAATTCATGATGTTAGGTTAGTTTGAAAAGT
>CAMWTL010000111.1 GCA_947177145.1 uncultured Porphyromonadaceae bacterium | reverse complement strand
CTATATTCAGATTTGAACGGTGTCTCAGAGCAGGATCTTAACTCCGCCGATGATGTATGTGCCCTTAGGCAACTCTGAGATTACGTTGCGTCCGGCGTTAACTTCGACAACGCGGACGAGAGTGCCATTGAGGGTATATATCGGCAAGCTAAGCTCACCCGGAGCATAAACCACTATCTCAGCACCTTCACGCACTACTGAGAGAGTCTTGGCAGCGTCTGCAGGAGCCTCAATGCCGGTAGTGCCACCTACAACGAACTCGTTGATCTGGGAGTCGAGGAAGCCCATGCGACGTGAGAAGAATCTTACTGTGCAGCCGGTGTTAAATGCCAAAGGCTCGGTATAGAGTGTCCAAGCGTCGGCATCCTCGGGAGCGGCGTCAGGATCGGTAGTATACCATATCGAAGCGGCATCGTCCCAAACCTGGAGTGTAAGCAGACCGTTCTCGAAGGTAGCCACAGGCATCATCATCATCATGTTAGACACCACAAATTCACTCGGTGCCGACTCATACATGCCATCCACAAACGCTATGGCGCGGAATGTGGCGTTGCCGGTGATGAAGATAGGCTCAGTGTAAAGCTCGCTTTCGAGAGTGGGGTCTGAGCCGTCGGTGGTATAGCGTATCTCTGCGCCCTCATTCTCTGCCGACATTATGATGGAGCGTCCGTCTTCGCTACGCTCGATAGCAGGAGCTGAAGCCTGGTAATTGGCGCGGAGGAATACGAAAGTCTCGATGTCGGAATCGTTGAAGTTCTCGCGACGGGTAAAGAAATGCACGAAGCAGTTCTCCATGAGAGTGAATGGACCGTTGTAACGTACCCATACCTCATCATCTTCAGGAGTGGCGTCGTCATCGTTGGTATACCATATCTCAGCCTCGGGATCTTCGCAGGTGAGGGTAAGCTGCTTGTTGTTGAAGGAAGCGTATGCCACAGGCACAGCCACATTGTTTACAACGAAGTCGGTTACGATTGACTCATACAAGCCGTCGGCGAAAGCCTTGGCACGGTAAGTGCCGTTGCCCACGATTTCGATAGGACCGGTATAAACCTCGCTCTCCTCGGTGGGTTCGCTGCCGTCGGTGGTGTAGCGTATCACGGCACCCTCGGTGGGAGTCTCGATCACTACATGTGTGCCCTCCTCGTTACGTTCTACAGTGGGGGCAGCCACCTGATAGTCGGAACGCTGGAACACGAAGCTCTGGATGTCGGAAGCGTTGGCATCATCGTCGCCGGCGAAGAAGCGGTAGGTACAATCTTCGGTAAGCTCGAGAGGAGCCTCATAGAGAGTCCAGGCATCGATGTTGTCCACAGTCAGGTCGGGATCGGTGGTATACCATATCTGTGCTCCCTCGTCAGAAGTTGAAAGCACAAGGGTAGAGTGGTCGAAGGCAGCTGAGGGCACAGCCAACTTATCGTTGCCTATTGCATACTCTGCAACCTCAGAGTCGAACATATTGTCGGCAAATACTCTCGCACGGTAGGTCACACCGCTTTCGATGCGCACCGGAGTCTTATAGAGAGCGCTTTCCTCAGTGGGCACTGAGCCGTCGGTGGTGTAGCGTATTTGGGCATTTTCCACAGATGATGTCATCACCATGTGTGTGCCCTGGGCATTACGGTCGATAGTGGGAGCCTGAGCCTGATAAGCGGAATATACGAATGTGAGGCTCTCGATGTCGGAGTCGTTGAAGTTGGCTCTGCGTGTGTAGAAGCGGAGTGTGCAATCGCTGTCGAGTGTGATAGGAGCGCTATACACTGTCCATGCGTTGGCATCTTCAACAGCGGCATCGGCATTGGTAGTGTAGAGTATCTGTGCTTTCTCGTCGCTGCAGGTGAGCACAATCTTCTTATTCTCAAACGCTGCGAAGGGCACGGGCACTGCCATGTTCGACACTACATAGCGGTTGACCTTGGAGTCAAACATGCCGTTGGCAATGGCGATGGCATTGTAGGTGAAGTTACCCTCAATGGGGAGCGGACCGGTGTAGAGCGCACTGTTGGCAGTAGGCTCGGAGCCGTCGGTGGTGTAGCGTATCTCCGCATTCGGGGTAGAGGTTTCCATCACGATATGTGTGCCCTCTGCGTTGCGCTCGAGTGTGGGATCGGCTACACGGTAGTTGGAATATATGAATGAGAAGCTCTGGATGTCGGAGTCGTTGAAGTTGGCACGGCGGCCGTAGAAACGCACCACGCAATTCTCTGTAAGCTCCAAGGGAGCCTTATACTCGGTCCAGGCGTCTGCATTGTCGGGAGTGGCATTCGGGTCGGTGGTATACCACACTGTAGCCTTATTGTCAGAGCAAGCGATTTGGAGCTTCTTGTTCTCGAATGTGGCAACGGGAGTGGGCACTGCAAGGTGCATCACGATGAAATCAGCGATGTTGGAATCAAACATGCCGTCTACAAATGCACGGGCACGGAAAGTGCCGTTAGACACGATTTCCACAGGCTCTGAATAGAGCGGGCTCTTTTCAGTAGGCTCCGAGCCGTCGGTAGTATAATGTATGCTGGCACCCTCGGTGTCACATGCCATTTCTACGTGGGTGCCCTCTGTGTTGGCAGCCAGACGGGGCACCTCAACCTGATATTCGGTATACACGAATGAGAAATCCTGCACGGCAGAATTGTTGTAGCCCTCACGGCTTGCGAAGAAACGCAGGGCTGCGTCTTCGGTGAGAGCAATCGGTGCGGAGTATACCGACCAAGCTTCAAGATTGTCGGGAGTGGCTTCGGCATCCAAGGTGTAGCGGATAGTGGCTTTCTCATCGTCAGAAGAGAGCACGATAGCCTTATTCATAAACGAGGCAGTGGGATCTGACGCGGTGAGGAAGTCTACCACATAATCCGTGATCTCGGAGTCGAACATATCGCTTGCAAAAGCCTTTGCACGGAAAGTTGCGTTTGCCTCAATCACTACCGGACCCTCATAAAGGGTGCTTTCCTCAGTAGGTTCCGAGCCGTCGGTGGTATAACGTATCACAGCGTCAGGAGTGTCGGTGACCATCACCAGAGAGGTACGGTCCATATCAGGTGCGATAGAGGGAGCCATAGTCTGATGATCGACAAAGATAAATTGGAACTCCTGCACGTCGGAATCATTATATCCCTCCGAGCGGGCAAAGAATCTTACGGTGCAGTCCTCTGTGAGGGCGATGGGGTCTGTATAGAGGCTCCATGCGTCCTCATCAGCGGGAGTAGCCTTAGGATCGGTGGTATAGAAAATCTGGGCACCGGGAAGACCGCATGTAAGTGTGAGATGCAGAGCCTTGAAACTTGCTCCGGGAATGTCCTGAAACTCAAAGTTCAGTTTCTGATCGCCGTTTTCATCCCAATCACCCGGAATGACATCGACAGTGTGACCGCTACCGACGGGTTCTTCAGCCTTAGCCGGCATACCCAGGCTAAGGATGGCGGCAGCGCCCATTACAATTATATATTTCTTCATTTAAGTCGGTTGTTTGATTAAGTGTAAGATTAATTGTTTTTCACAGCTCTTACGTAAGCAAAAGCCTCCATCTGGAACTGGAAGATGTTGGGATTACAATTAGCGCCCCAGTTGAACAGAAGTCGGATTCCACGACCATAGCCGCCGGGACATCCAACGTTGTCGTTGCCCCAATAAACCACATCGCGTCCGAAGTTGGATGAGGCAGCGGTAGACTTGTCACCCTTATATCCGCAGAGGGGAAGGATAAGGCAGTTGCCGGTCTCTTCAGAAGTGAGCTTCAGATAGCGGCAAACACCATTGACGTTTGTAGGAGTCACAACGTCGCCCGGGAGACGAACTATCTCAGCGTTGATGGTCTCGCCGTTACCTGCAACATAAGAGCAAGGAGTGTTGAGCTGTGTGCCCTCGGGGAAGAGCTGCAACAATTCGTTAATGGTCGGTACGCGGTATCCTTCCGGACAAGGCATATGGCTCTCGTGAACCCAAGGTATATCCTGCTTCTGGTCGCCAAGGTTGTTGCAAGGATTGTAAGACTGGTAAGGTATATACATGTACTTACGTCCAAACTGGAAGAGACCGCCTACACACTTAACCCAATCCTCTGTATACATATCTTCCACTGTCTTGCCCTCCTCAACATAGATCTGATCATCTACATCAGGTGTGGTGCAGTTGAAAGCCATCCATGTGATACCTGCGAGTTCCACAGTTGGAATCTGGAAAGGAGAGGGAGCCACACGTATGGTTACATCAGAATAGCTGGTAGCCATAATGCTCTTCTTGACGTACATCTTGATCTCATAATCAGGACGACCCTTAAGCTGAGGATCAATATTAACGTCAAACTTAGAGATCACGCCCTTATCGGTGTTGTAGGCTTTTTCGGTATTGATTTTCACATACTTTTTTGCCTCTATCGAGTCGAGCATTACACGTTCACCGGCATAGCATACGGTATCGATCTCAAGACTGATGTCTGATCTGAAAGCAAGCTTCATGCCTTTCACGCCTGTGCCTGGCACCTCAACTATATTATTCACATAGTCAACGGTAACACCTTCAGGAATTACAGAGTTAGCCTCATCTATGAAAAGGCCCTGTGCGTTTTCCAAATGGCCATTAAAAATGCCACCCTCTTCCCAATCCGACATAGTGAACGAAGCCTTTAATGTAGCATTCTTATCGTATACTCTCAGAGTATAGACCTTGTTACGCTCCACTGAAGACAACACTGCGGGCACATTAATCTCTGTGCCTTCAACTGTGCCGTGAACAGTAACATTCACTTCCTTGGCACTCTCGAAAAGCATGAATACACCCTTTTCAATGCCGTCAGGAGCGGTTTCATACTCATGAGTATAAACGGTAGTTTCGGAATCAAGAACGCCCTTTTCAGTAGCAAATACATAGCTGGCTGCAGGTGCGTTGTCAACAGTGATTGAAGAGATCTCCATGTCAGCATCAGTCGCATCGATGTCGATACGTGCTACGCCACGCTGCATCACCAACTCGCAGTTCATCTGTGTAGATTCAAGCTTACTCCATCCTGAGAGGAAGAGGGGTGCTGTGTTGTCACCCTCAGCTGTGCTCACGGTTGAGAGTGCAAATTCAGCCGGTGTTGTTTCCTCAGTGGGATCAAGCTCTATTCCTGACACGCAATAGAGAGTCTGGGTGGTGCCTTTTACAAGGCTGATAGATTCGGGATTATAGCTTTTGATTACAGACTTGCTGAAGAGGTTGTCAGTTCCGAACTGGAACACGCTCAGCGCCTCCTGTTGAGAAGCTGCGGGTGCGCCGGCAGGCGCGGACAATCCTTTCAGTGCTACTGATATTTCTGAGCCGTCTCCGCTTGCTACGGGCATCTCCTCCTTGTCGGAGCAGGAAGCAAGGGTCAATAGTCCCATAAGGGCGAAAACGCCTGTCTTGGGTTTGAATATTTTGTTGATCATCTGTATCTGATGTTATAGGGTTATTTTTCAGATTGTAATGGGGATTATTTCGCTGCCAAAGAGGTTACATCTGTGATGTTGCTTACGGGCAATCTCTGGGCATGACCTAAATCCACAAGCACCTTTGAACAGAGCACGGTCCATGCGTTGCCATATGTCATATTGCCGTCATGTCCATATCCGAGACAGTGAGCAAATTCGTGGAACATTGTATCGCGTGCAATATTGTGGGGATTGGCTCCTACCGGTGTGGTATCAGGATAGAATCCGGTGTAGCACCAATCAGCCATACCGAATGTTTGTCCACCGCCGAGTCCGACTACGAAAGAACCTTCCACCTTACCCATATTGAGACCACCGTGACGGTTTATACCTGCTACGATGTTGTCGATTACCACAGGAGTGCCGCAGTGGATAAGTTTGCCATCCCATTGCTTAAGCTCGTCCAAGAACTCTTGAGTGGAGAACATATAGGTCATATTGTATGCGCAGGAAGCGGCATGACGGCAGAGTGTAGCATCCATATGTCTCCAATAGGCATGCCCCTCATCTGCACCAAATGCACAGAAACGAATGAACCAATGCAACTTTATCTCTGCAATCTTCTTCATGAAGGGATCGTCTTTATCCCATTCGAACTTCAGCGATACATCTCCGGAAGTAAGGTCAGGTATAGCTGGGATTTTTACCTTTCGTCCGCTTTCCCCATCAAATATGCAGTCCTGTTGAGTGATAGGGAGGGTGAAGAATGCCTCCTCAAAAGGATTTACTTCTTCGATTACTGCAAGATTAACCCACTCGGGAGAAACCTTGTTGAAGCATGCTTTCACCTTTACATCCTTAAGAGTAAAAGGAGAATAATATCTCACACCAAGTTTGCCGTCATTGCGCAAGAACACCTGAAGGGGTTCGTCTGTATAGAACCAACGCTCGTTATTGTTATAGAACACTTCTCTGGGTTCGTCAGGGAGCAACATCGTACCTATATCATAGCGCCATTGTTCTTGTTTTGCCACATACAGAAGTCCGGATTCGCGCTCAGGGTGACGATAATCAAGGTTGATGGTTGTGATTTTACCTGCCTCAAGATTGAGATCGGAGAAATCGTAACGCTGCACGAAATCGTCGCCGTTGTCACGAGAAGATTCTATCTCCACATATCCACTTACAGGAGTGTCGGAAGGGAAAGTGGTGAAGGTGAATACACCGCTCGGATCATAGATGTCATAATCTTTTACGATATGAGTACCACTGTAGGTGCCACCTGCATCAAGAGAGGCAGGAATCTCTTCGTTGAAAGTTACGGATACTTTCTTGATGAAACGCCACTGTGATAAGTTGGGCATCTCAAGGTCAACGTATACACGGGCTACACTATGCTCAAGAATAACGTTGAAATTATTGCTGCCTTTTCCTATAGTGAAAGGTAGTTTCTTATAGCAGTAAAGTCCGTCGAGGGGACTGCCTTCATTCTGATTAACAAGCCAGGGGTCAGAGAAGGTATAAGGCTCTTCAACTGCCTCGTTCTCTGACTCTGAGAGAGTAGCCAAGAAAAGAAGATTATAGTCGCCATATTGCAGACCTTCAAGGGTCAGCTTGGTGAACTGGTTCTCTAGACGACCGTAATAGTGAGGTATGATGTTACCCTCAGTATCGGCTACCAACCAACGCATATTGGTGATTACCGGTTCGGTCTCTTCTCCACGGGTTATTACTCCGATTTGGGAACTGTCTGTGGAGATGGTGAATGTCGCTTGTCCATCACCGATAGGACCTGCCACATCTTGGAAGAGATCGTCCCCGGCACAACCTGCAAGCGAAAGCAGTGAAAGAGAAAGGAGAAGTTTATTGATGATTTTCATTTTCATTCCTCGTTAGGTTCTACATTTTTAATTGCTCTTACATAGGCAAATGCTTCCATTGCAAATTGGAATTCCTCCATTTTCGCCTCATCGCCCCAATTAAACATAAAGCGGAAAGCTCTGGCATGGCCACCCCAGCAACTGATGTTGGAGTTAGTCCAATACACTGCATCCTTACCGAAGGTGGGGTTTGCGGCTTTACTCTTGTCGCCCTTATAACCGGCGATGGGGAGGATCAACACATTACCTGTATCGTTGGATTTGAACTTCATATAACGTCCTACACCGCCTACTTTAGTAGGTGTATAGAGTTCCTCGTCTATCTTATGGATAGTGACTGTTATACTTTCACCGTTACCTGCGGTATATGTACCGGGTATGACAGTGCCGTTAGGACAAAGTGTTCTAAATTCTTCGAGAGTGGCAACATGGTACCCTTCAGGACAAGGCATATGAGAGTAGTTGACCCAAGGCATGTCTTGTGCTTGATCACCTAAGTTATTACATGGATTGTAACCGATGTAAGGTGTATAGGCATACTGACGACCGAATTGGAAAAGAGCACCGGCAGCACCAACCCAATTGTTACGATAGGTCTCCTCAATAGATAAGCCGTCAACAGGATAAATCTGTTTGTCAAGATCCGGACCTGTGCAGTTGAAAGCCATCCATTCAGCACCGGCTATCTTTACAGTATCAATTGTGCGTACAGTGTTGTTGAGTACCTTTATTTCGAGGAAGTTATATTTACCTGTCTCATCTTTAAGATTGATGACAACGTTATAGGCAAGACGCTTGTTATTGTCAACAGTAATATTAAACGATGAGATGTAGCCCTCCTCTACCTTGAGAGGTTCGTTAGGCGTGATTTTTACAGTAGGCTGTTCACCTTCTACAGAAGCTACGCTGACTTTAGTAGGAGCTACAAAAGCCACTTTCATTTTAGCACCGGTATAGGGCACTGTGAGGGTATTGTGTGCGTAGTCGGCTACAACATCTTCAGGAATTACCGAATTAAGCTCGTCAATAAAGATTTCATAACTTGTGGAAGGTTTGGCATCAGTACTACCGGCAGTCTCCCAATCCTTGACTGTGAACGCGCCTTGTACCAAAGAATTGAAAGTGACCGTTTGCAGAGTGTAGACCTTATTACGTTCCACTTTTGGGAGAGCAGTGATAAGGTTAATGGGAGTGTCACCATATTCGCCCAAGATGCGAATGTTTACAGGCTTGGAGGATTCAAAAAGAGTGAATACTCCTGTCTGCGTTTCTGTGGGGGATTCAGAGAACTCGTGGCTATATGTCACGGTTGCCTCGTCAATGATACTGTCGTTAGCGAAAACGAAAGTCGATGCAGGGGCATTTTCTACGATAATTTTCTGAATCTTCACATCACCCTCAATTGCGTTGGTGAAGTCGATCCTCGCTACACCGCGTGTCAAATTAATTTCAACGCGACCACCACGTAGGTTGTCTTCTGAGAAGTCAGCTACACCGGAATAGAACAGAGGTGCGGATTGGGCATTTGCCGGGCTCTCGACAACGGATTTAGAGAAGTCCTCCTCCTTTGTTCCCTCTTCTGGCGAGAGTGGCAGCCCTGCAACACAGTACACACGTGTTGTGCCGTTTGTGGGCAGCTCTACCGTCTCAGCATAGGGATCCGTTACATCTGTCTTAAGAAAGAAATCTTCTCCTTTAAAATGAAACACATTCACTTCCGACAATTTATCGGCTTCATCATCAGAAGAATTAAGATACGGAATTCCTACAAATTTCGGAATCACCACATCTCCATCTCCTTTGCCTGAACCCTGATCGGAGTCGGCCATGTCTGAACAAGCAGACAACGGCATGAGCGCCATAGCCGCGAGCCATGCGGTCGATGTCTTACAAAAATTTTTGTTCATGTAAAAAGTTAATGATGTTGGTTTAATTATTAATTGGGTTTAGTTTGTGATTCAATATCATATTGGGTTATTACTATAC
>CAMWTL010000110.1 GCA_947177145.1 uncultured Porphyromonadaceae bacterium | reverse complement strand
GCCTCCACGCTCTTCGACTTCTGGGCGGTAAGTTCGTTAAGAGCCACCATGAAAGCTGCCACAGAGGTATTGAACGAGAAGTTCTCTATATCTCCTGTCACCTTCTTGATAAGCTTGTGCATTGTCTTAAGCTCACCCTTGGTCATAGGTTCACGCTTGCTCAAGTCGAGTTTATCGAAGTGTCCCCAAAGTTTTTTAAGGAAACGGTTAGCACCGTCAATACCATTAGTGTCCCAGGGTTTCGACTGCTCAATCGGACCGAGGAACATCTCATACAGACGAAGAGTGTCGGCTCCGTAACGATCAACTATATCATCCGGATTCACCACATTATACATCGACTTCGACATCTTCTCCACAGCGTAGCCACATACATACTTGCCATCTTCAAGGATGAACTCAGCATCTGCAAATTCCGGACGCCAAGCCTTGAAACGGTCGAGATCAAGCACATCGTTGCTCACCATATTAATATCCACACGGATGGGGGTGACATCATATTGATCCTTCAACCCCTTACTTACAAATGTATTTGTGTCCTTGATACGATAAACGTAGTTGCTCCTGCCCTGAATCATACCTTGGTTCACCAGTTTCTTAAACGGCTCCGGCTCAACTACCTCTCCAAGGTCGAAGAGGAACTTATTCCAGAAACGAGAGTAGATAAGGTGACCTGTAGCATGCTCGGCACCACCTACATACAAATCGACATTACGCCAATATTCATCAGCTTCCTTGCTCACAAGAGCCTTGTCGTTGCGCGGATCCATATAGCGAAGATAGTAGGCACTCGACCCTGCGAAACCGGGCATAGTGCAAAGCTCAATCGGATAGCCTTCGGGAGTCTTCCAGTTCTTGGCACGTCCCAACGGAGGCTCACCCGTGGCGGTGGGGAGATAAGAATCTACCTCCGGTAGCATAAGGGGCAATGCACTCTCATCCATCACATAAGCTATACCATCCTTATAATACACGGGGAACGGCTCACCCCAGTAACGCTGACGTGAGAAAATAGCATCGCGCAGACGGTAGTTGACCTTAACACGCCCGATACCCTTCTCCTCTATATATCTCTTTGTCTTGGCAATCGCATCCTTCACTTCAAGTCCGTTGAGGTCGAGTTCCTCGTTGGCAGAGTTAATCATCTTACCCTCTTTGGCATCGAAACTCTCCTCACTCACATCGGCACCCTCAATGAGGGGAATGATGGGCAAACCGAAATGACGGGCAAATGCATAGTCGCGTGAATCGTGGGCTGGCACAGCCATAATGGCACCCGTACCGTAGCCAGCGAGTACATAATCACTTACCCAGATAGGAATCTCTTTACCACTGATGGGGTTACGTGCATAGCTGCCTGTGAACACACCGCTTACACGCTTGTCGATCTGGCGTTCACGCTCAGTCTTATGACTCACCTCGGCAAGATAGGCATCCACTGCCTCACGCTGCTCGGGAGTGACAAGCATATCCACATACTTGGATTCCGGAGCAAGCACCATGAATGTCACGCCGAAAGCTGTGTCGGCACGTGTGGTGAATATTTCCAGACCAAAATCCTTACCCACTACGGGGAACACCATCTCAGCTCCCTCGCTACGGCCTATCCAGTTACGCTGGGTCTCCTTGAGAGAATCGCTCCATTCGAGCTTGTCCAAATCGTCGAGAAGACGCGGCGCATATGCCGATACACGCAGACACCATTGGTTCATCACCTTCTGCTCCACAGGGTATCCACCACGCACACTCAGTCCTTCACTAACCTCGTCGTTGGCAAGCACAGTGCCGAGAGCCTCACACCAGTTAACCATTGTCTCACCCTGATAAGCAATACGATAGTTCATCAGCACATCGGCTTTCTCCTTCTCGGTGTAATTGTTCCATTCCTCAGCTGAGAAATGGAGATTCTTCGAGCAAGCGGCATCCACGCCCTCTGTGCCCTTTTCTGAAAAATGCTTCACTAATTCAGAGATTGGACGGGCTTTCTGCTCCTTGAGGTCATAATAGGAGTTAAACATCTGTATGAATGCCCACTGGGTCCAGCGATAGTACTCCGGATCACAGGTGCGGATCTCACGGCTCCAGTCAAATGAGAAACCAATCTTATCCAACTGCTCACGATAACGTGCTATATTTGCCATAGTGGTCTTCTCGGGATGCTGCCCCGTCTGTATAGCATATTGCTCTGCGGGCAAGCCATAGGCATCGTAGCCCATAGGATGCAAGACGTTGAAACCTTGCTGACGCTTGAAGCGCGAATATATATCGCTTGCTATGTAACCCAAGGGATGACCCACATGCAGACCCGCACCCGAAGGATAGGGGAACATGTCGAGCACATAGAATTTCTTTTTGCCGGGTTTCTCCACGGCTTTATAGATCTCGTTGTCGCGCCAATATTGCTGCCAGCGCTGTTCGATGTCGCGGTGGTTGTATTCCATTATGTTGTTATGGTTGTTTTTAGAACTGCAAAGTTACCGATTTTTCAACAAAAAGTAGTAACTTTGCAGCGTATTTTTCACCGGACACAGTCCATTATAACCAATAATCGCGCCCCCGGCGCTAATATTATGTCGACAAATACAACTGACAACGCCCGTAAAGTCACCACACGCCGCCTCACGGAGATGAAGCAGCGGGGCGAAAAGATTTCTATGCTCACAGCCTACGATTACTCCTCAGCCAAGATTCTCGACGAGGCTGGCATAGACGTTATTCTCGTTGGCGATTCCGCCTCAAATGTGATGGCAGGAAATATGACCACACTCCCCATTACCCTCGACCAGATGATCTACCACGCAAAGTCGGTTATGAAAGGCACCAGACGTGCGCTCGTGGTGTGCGATATGCCTTTCGGTACTTATCAGGGCAATCCGATGGAGGCTCTTGCCTCCGCAGTGCGAATCATGAAAGAGAGCCATGCAGAGGCAGTTAAGATGGAGGGCGGCTCTGAAATCCGCGAATCAATCGAAAGAATACTATGTGCCGGCATCCCTGTGATGGGACACCTCGGTCTTACTCCGCAAAGCATCAATAAATTCGGTACATATAATGTACGTGCCCGCGAAGAGGAGGAGGCTAACAAACTTATCGAAGATGCCAAGTTGCTTGAAGAGATCGGCTGCTTCGGCATTGTGTTGGAAAAGATTCCTGCCAATCTCGCTGAGCGTGTAGCCAAAGAGGTGTCAATTCCCATCATCGGTATCGGTGCCGGAGGCGGAGTAGATGGTCAGGTGCTTGTGATGCATGATATGCTCGGCATCAACAAAGGCTTCTCACCGCGTTTCCTTCGCCGCTATGCCGACCTTGCAGGAGTAATGACCGACGCCGTACAGAATTACATTTCAGATGTGAAAAGCGGCGATTTCCCCAACGAGGAGGAATCTTACTAATCTCTTTCCCTCACCTACCCGGCAGGATAAAAACATCCTATATAGCATATAGCAGAAAAATTTATCTCATCTTATAAATTGCCCAATCCGATTCTAACCTGGGGTTAGAATCGGATTGGGCAATTTATAGCATTAAAAAATTATGTGTCGAATCAAACCGTTCCCCACCCACTTATGTTAATAAATTGAAAAGTTTACAAATCTAAGTAAAGTAAGGTATTTCCATACAATTACTTTATCTTATTCAGTCAGTGCGATAAGCAACTATAATCTTCTCAGATATTCACCACTTAAAATTCAGGATTATGAAAAAACTTCTCCTTTTCTCAGCGCTCTTTCCTCTCACAGTATTTGCACAGCAAAATGAAATCGTAGAACCGGTGGACACAGTGCCCCTATATGATGTCCTGCACCAGAATGCACCTCACTTTATGAATATTCCCGACGTTCCGCGATTTGCACTGCTTGGTAAGGAACATAAATTTTATATGGGTATCGGTGCCAACGTAAAAGCCGTGGGGGTGTATGATGCCGGAAATCCGATAGCTGATCCCAACAACTTTGTCACCTCAGCCATACCTATGCATGTTGAACCGGGCAACGGTGGCAAGTTCAGCCTCTCCGCACAGCAGACCAATTTCTATATCAACGTCGTGGCACTCCCCAACACAAAAAATCAGCTCGGTGCATATGTCGATATTGCTTTCGTAGGCGAAAACTATGCTCCAAAGCTTAATCATGCCTATTTGAAATATCGCGACATCACTGCCGGCTACACGTTCTCAATATTCTCTGACGCAGCTGCAGCCCCCACCACTATCGACTGGCAGGGAATCAACGCATATACAGGAGCAAAGATGGGCATGGTAAGCTACCAGCCACGCTTCGGAAAGCATAAGGAATGGGGCATCGGCGTAGGTCTTGATATGCCAAATATCTCCCTTACCAATGCCGACCGCACCACTAACGTCAATCAGCGCGTACCTAATATACCTTTCTATGTGCAACGCTCTTGGGCAGACAATAAAGGTTGGCTACGTTTCTCCGGACTTGTACGCAATCTCTACTACAGAGACCTCAATGCCGACAAGAATGTCGATAAGGTTGGCTGGGGCATCAAAGCCAGTGGCAAGACTCCTATCTATGGAGGACTTTCAGGAATGTATCAGGCTGCGTATGGCAAAGGTATAGCCAGCTATATCCAAGACCTCGGAGGCACAGGGATGGACCTCATGCCCGACCCCAATAACGCAGGTGAGCTGAAACCCGTAGGCGTATGGGCAGGTTACGCCGGTCTGCAATACGACTTCAACAGCCGGGTATCATCTACAGTGGCTTACGGACATGTCCGTACATATGCCAAGGATTTCCACGATTCCGCTGCTGATTGGGACAATGGCTACAAATACGCCCAGTATATCGTAGGGAATGTGTTCTGGAATGTCAACAGCATCGTGCAGGTAGGTGCAGAATACCTGTATGGTCGTCGTGTCAACTACGATGGCCGGCAAGCCCACGACAACCGTATAGAACTTCAGCTCCAAGTCAGCTTCTAATTATTGTCAGCTGACGATAGCTTATGGATAGGCGATCTCCGAATCGCCACCCGAAGCACAGCAAGAATCTCCGAATTGCCTGGATAAAAATTACAAAATAACGTTATTTAACCACTAAACCAATTTGCAAATATGACATCAAATTGTTATATTTGCAAATTGAAGTTATTTATAAAGTATTATGAAAAAATTGACACTTCTCCTCTCTTTAGCAGTTATGCTCATCGCCAGCTCTTGCAAAAGCTCTTCACCGGCTGCCGCGTCCGATCCGAATGTGACGCGCAGCGTGGCTGTATCAATGCCTCTCCGTGATTCTAAGCCAATAGCCCCTAACTCGCCTACAATCAGACCTGCAAACGCTCTCCCGAAGGCGACAGCTTTCCGTATGAGCGGCGACTATGCCGACCATGTGGCTATAAGCGTTGACAACCAAGGCAACTTGACCTATTTCCCGGCTCCTACCGACATCTCAGCCGCTTCTGCGCCTGTAAGCCTTACCGAAGGCTGGTGGCTTAACCGCCAAGGCATAGGAATTAACTCGGTGTTTACAAAATACACATTCTCCGAATATGCGGCACTCCCCTCTGTGCCCTCCATAGAGGAACTGAAGGCGTCCATTATACCCGGAGCAAGGGTGACTGAAGTTATCTCACTCCCCTACACTATAAATGAAGCTCCATCACATATACAGGAAATCAACGACTTCCTTTTGAAAGTCGCGAAGTAAATAATCTTAATTGAATTATGTCAGTAAAAACAACACCTATCCTCCTGCTTACGGGTTATCTCGGAAGCGGGAAAACCACTCTGCTTAACAGAATCCTTAATAATAAGAAAGGAATACGCTTCGCCGTCATCGTAAATGACATCGGCGAGGTAAATATTGACGCCGACCTCATTGCCAAGGGTGGCATTGTGGGCGGCAGCGACGATTCACTCGTAGCCCTCCAAAACGGTTGCATATGCTGCACACTCAAGACCGACCTTATGCAGCAGTTATCCGACCTGATGAGCGCCGACTTCGACTATATCGTGATCGAGGCAAGCGGAATATGCGAACCGGAACCTATAGCACAGACTATCTGCTCTATGCCTATGATTGCCCCGAACCTATGCGTCAACGGCATTCCGAAACTTGATTGTATTGTCACCGTCGTCGATGCACTGCGTCTCAAGAGTGAATTTGGCAACGGCGACAACCTTACCTCCGACAATATCGGTGAAGAGGATCTCGAAAGCCTCGTAATCCAGCAGATTGAGTTCTGCAATATCATTGTGCTCAATAAGATTTCGGAAGTGACACGTGAGGAAGCCGATCATATTAAAGAAGTGATCCGTGCCCTCCAGCCCAAGGCTGAGATCATCGAGGCAGACTATTGCGATTTCGACCTTGACAAGATTCTCGATACCCATATGTTCAATTTCGAGCAGACTGTAACGTCAGCCACTTGGATTCAGGAAATCGAAAAACCGGTAGACGAGGAAGACCATCACCACCACGATCATGATGAGCACCATCACCACCACGATCACGATGATGAGCATGAACACCACCATCACGACCACGAACATGACCATGATGAGCATGAAGAACATCATCACGACCATGACGGTCACCATCACCACCACCATCATCACCATGACGGTGAAGGCGAAGCAGAGGAGTATGGCATCGGCACATTCGTATACTTCGCCAGAAAACCCTTCGACATCAATAAGTTCGATTGGTTTGTAGCCAAGAAATGGCCAAAGAACATTATCCGTGCAAAGGGTATATGCTATTTCGACGACAACACCGATATGTCTTACCTCTTCGAACAGGCAGGAGTGCAGAAGAAACTCACCGAAGCCGGACAATGGTATGCCACAGCCCCCGAAGATGAGCTTCAGCGTATGCTTGCCACCGAACCCGGTCTGCAGCGCGACTGGGATCCCATATACGGCGACCGTATGGAGAAACTTGTATTTATAGGACGCGATCTCGACCGTAAGGCAATCACTAAGGCTCTCGACGATTGCCTCACTGATCTTTAATCCTCTCCTTATGCTTTTCTTTTCCTCTCTCTTCTCTAAGCTAAGAAAATGAAAATACTGATTCTCGGAGCCGGAAAGATGGGCTCCTTCTTCTGCGACCTTCTCTCCTTCCGTCACGAGGTGGGCATATATGATCCCGACCCTCAGCGTCTGCGATTCACCTTCAATGCCCAGCGCTTCTCAAATCCTGAGGAGGTGAAGGATTTCGACCCGGATATGGTGATAAATGCCGCCACGGTGAAATATACCATAAAGGCTTTTGAGGGTATACTTCCCTTCATCCGCCCGTCGGCAATCATCAGCGACATCGCATCTGTAAAGACCGGGCTGCCTGAGTTTTACGCAAAAGCAGGTCATCCCTTTGTCAGCACACATCCCATGTTCGGTCCCACATTTGCCTCCCTGTCAAACCTGCGCAATGAGAATGCAGTGATCATAAAGGAGGGTGACCATCTTGGGCGCGTATTCTTTAAAGATCTCTACAATGAGTTAAAACTCAATGTGGTAGAATATACCTTTGAGGAGCACGACAAGACCATAGCATATTCACTTGCTATTCCTTTCGCCTCCACATTCGTATTCGCAGGGATTATGAAACATCAGGATGCACCGGGCACCACTTTCAAACGTCACTTCGACATAGCCCGTGGTGTGCTCGGCGAAGATGACCATCTTCTGAGCGAAATAATGTTTAATCCCTACACACCCGCCCAACTCGAGAAGATTCGCGAACAGCTCGGTGAGCTTCAAAAGATTGTAGAAGCACATGACTCCGAGGCAATGAAAAGATACCTCACCGATTTGCGTGAAAATCTGAAATAAATCACTCCATATCACGCAAACCTATTACCCTTAAAGGGCGTTTTAACAATAGTTATTAATGTTAAAACGTCCTTTATTATGCTTGATACTCTATCTCGTAAGATACGACACTTCTTCCATGTCGTCTCCAACATCAGGCCTATCGTATGGATTTGCCTCTACGTCTTCCTGATGCCTGTGTTCGCATTCATCTACTGGGGGCTGCCCGATACCCAGTTCCGTATTCCTGACGGTGCCGGCACCGACTATTGGTCATGGCTCTACTATAGCATCGTCACCATCACCACCCTCGGTTTCGGCGACTATACCCCTGCCCACGTATGGGCACAGATTGTCACTGCCGTAGAGGTTATGTGCGGTTTGGTAATCCTCGGTTTCTTCCTCAATGCCGTAGGCTCCATGAAGTCGGAAATAGATGTGGAGAGCGAGATTGAGAAGCAGAAGCAGGCACACTTCTCCATGGAGAAAGAGAAACTTATGCTCTGCATACCTACAATTATGCATACGCTCAACACGTTCCTCTCATATTGCTATGCAGTCACCACTCCCCTTTCAAAGCGCAACTCCGACAATGCACAGTATAATCCCGACTTCACATTCGCGGATATGGCTGACCTCTTCAAGCCATCGGGGCTACCGTTCGACAACACCCGTCTCCCGGCTGTGGCTCGGCTTATCAAATGCTCAACCCACACATCACTCAATCTTGACTCCTTGCAAAACCGTATCGACCTCACCCTCTGGCCCGATGTGCTTGAGAATTGCTTTGCTTTCGTAGCCAATTACCAGATGTTCTCCTCTGCCGATTCACTTTCCGGTCAGGCTATTGATCTTCTTAAAAACGCTACAGTGAGCGGCACTGAGGCAGAGAAGAAACTGTCAGCGGAAATCGCAGATTTCAAAGGCGACCCCGACATCAAGAAAGTCGACGAACTGCAACCTGTGGTTGAACTCTATTTCTTTATCAAAGACAATGCAAAGCGCGCCATTCAGATTGAGCAGGAATTGACACGCCTCGCCAACGAATAATTTCCTCTCATTGTTATGGCAACTCAAAATTCAACAACCCCAAAACCACATAACCCCACTTCACACGCACTCCACGAATCAATACCGACCCAGGGTCCTACCGGAGGCTACTATGCCTTCCTGATCCTCTATCTCGTCCTTCTGAGCGCATTCGGCTCCTTTGTCAACGATATGTATCTCCCCACTCTCCCCGAGATGGTAAGATACTTTCATACCAGTCGCCCCACTGTGCAGCTTGGTCTTACATTCGGCATGATCGGACTCGGCTTCGGTGAGATTATCCTTGGCCCGCTCAGCGACCGCTTCGGACGTAAGCCTATATTGCTCGTGTCGCTTGTAATCTTCTGTATTGGTGCCCTATGCAGTGTATGGTCAAAAACAATACATGTATTCCTGTGGTGGCGACTCGTGCAGGGTGTGGGAGCTTCCGGCGGCTACTTCCTCGCAAAGACTATACCCGCCGACCTTTACCAAGGACGTGCATTGGCTAAGGTAATGGC
>CAMWTL010000109.1 GCA_947177145.1 uncultured Porphyromonadaceae bacterium | reverse complement strand
TTGACGTAACAGGTGAGATCACTCTTCCTGAAGGTGTAGAGATGGTAATGCCCGGTGATAACGTAGAGATCGAGGTTAAGCTCATCACTCCGGTAGCTTGCGATCAGGGTCTTCGTTTCGCAATCCGCGAAGGTGGCCGTACAGTAGGTTCAGGTCAGATCACTCAGGTAATCGACGATTGATAAAGAAATTGATTTAAACTTTATAGAAGTGGGCTTCGGCTAAGTTGGAGCCCACTTATTTACGGGAATAGCTCAGTCGGTAGAGCACTGGTCTCCAAAACCAGGTGTCGGGAGTTCGAGCCTCTCTTCCCGTGCCAATCAGATAAACTATGAAATTAATTAACGACATAAAGGAATCTTATAACGAATTAGTGTATAAGGTTTCTTGGCCAACTCAGAAACAATTAATCAACAGCTCGGTGCTGGTGTTGATTGCTTCCATCATCATCGCTGCGTTTATCTGGGTAGTGGATTTTGTTTTCGAACATCTGATGGAGGTTATCTACAGTATCAGTTTTTAATCTTCTAAAATTGTAGTTCAATGGCTGAAAATAAGAAACAATGGTACGTTCTGCGTGCCATTTCTGGCAAGGAGGCTAAGGTGAAAGAGGTTCTTGATGCTTCTATTAAGAATACGAATCTTGGCCAATATGTCTCACAGGTGTTGATTCCTACAGAGAAGGTTTATTCCATGCGCAATGGCAAGAAGGTAGTTAAGGAGCGCAATCTTTATTCCGGCTATGTCTTTATAGAGGCAGAATTGACGGGTGAGGTTATCTATGAACTCCGGAACACCACGAATGTCATTGATTTTTTGCGTGGTCGCGCGAAGAATTCAGAGCCTGAGTCGCTCCGCGAGTCAGAGGTGATGAGAATGCTTGGTGCAGCTGACGACCTGCGTAATCCTCAGGAGGATTCTGCCCTCGATTTCATCGAAGGGGAGTCTGTGAAGGTTAACGACGGACCGTTCTCGGGATTTGCCGGTGTGGTCAAGGAGGTCAATACTGAAAGGAAAAGGATAAAGGTAGAAGTGAAAATCTTCGACCGCCCCACAGATTTAGAGTTGGAATATTCGCAAGTGGAGAGAGTCTGATGCTGATTGATGTTACGCTTCTCCTCAGGCATGATTCATTTGCACAAACAATTTAAATTTTCAATCAACAATGGCTAAAGAAATTGCTGGACAGATCAAATTGCAGATAAAGGGTGGTGCGGCGAATCCGTCGCCTCCAGTGGGCCCTGCGTTGGGTTCCAAGGGCATCAATATCATGGAATTTTGCAAGCAATTCAACGCCCGTACTCAAGATAAAGCCGGAAAGATTCTTCCTGTAGTCATTACATACTACACAGATAAATCTTTCGACTTCGTTGTCAAGACTCCCCCGGTTGCAGTGCAGCTCAAGGAGGTGGCAAAACTGAAGAGCGGCAGTGCGCAGCCAAACCGTAACAAGGTTGCTGAGATTTCTTGGGATCAGGTGAAGACTATTGCAGAAGACAAGATGCCTGATTTGAACTGTTTTACTTTAGACGCGGCAATGCGCATGGTTGCCGGCACAGCGAGAAGCATGGGTATAACCGTTAAGGGAGCATTTCCCGAAACAATTTAAAAATCTTCAAAAATGGGAAAACTGACAAAAAATCAAAAGTTAGCTTTGTCGAAGATTGAACCCGGGAAAGCTTATTCTCTCGCAGAGGCAACCGAGAAAGTCAAGGAGGTTACATTTACCAAGTTTGACTCATCTTTCGACATTGACGTTCGTCTTGGTGTAGACCCCCGCAAGGCTGATCAGATGGTACGTGGCGTTGTTTCACTTCCCCACGGCACAGGTAAGCAGGTCCGTGTTCTTGTGCTTTGCACACCGGACGCTGAGGCTGCCGCTAAGGAAGCCGGAGCAGACTATGTAGGTCTTGATGAGTATCTTGCTAAGATAAAAGGTGGCTGGACAGATGTTGACGTTATCATCACGCAGCCTTCCGTAATGGGTAAACTCGGTCCTTTGGGTCGTATTCTCGGTCCTCGCGGCCTTATGCCTAACCCCAAGAGCGGCACAGTAACAATGGATGTTGCAAAGGCAGTTAAGGAGGTTAAGCAGGGTAAGATCGACTTCAAGGTTGATAAGACCGGCATCGTACACGCTTCAATCGGTAAAGTGAGCTTCACTCCCCAGCAGATGCGTGAGAATGCCAAGGAGTTTATCAATACTCTTATCAAGCTGAAGCCGGCTACTGCAAAGGGCACATACATCAAGAGCATTTATCTTTCGAGCACAATGAGTCCCGGCGTTAAGGTGGAACCCAAGTCTGTAGATGAATAATCAAAAAATGGACAGAAAATGAAAAAGGAAGATAAATCGATTATAATTGAGAATATCGGAAATACACTTGCTGAATACAGCGCTGTATATCTGACACAGACAGCCGGTCTTAATGCCGAGAAGACAAGCGCTCTCCGTCGCGCTTGCTTTAAGGAGAACATCAAGATGCTTTGTGTTAAGAACACTCTTCTTAAAAAAGCACTTGAGGCAAGCGAGACCGATTATAGCGGACTTTACGATCTTCTTCACGGCGAGACAACACTTCTTCTCAGCAACACGGGGAATGCACCTGCAAAGCTGATCAAGAAATTCCGCCAGAAGAACGACACACTTCCTATGCTGAAGGGTGCATACGTAGAGGAATCCATCTATGTAGGCGAGGGTCAGTTAGACACTCTCAGCCACATCAAGAGCAAGAACGAACTCATCGCTGATGTTGTCGCTCTTCTCCAGAGCCCTGCCAAGAATGTTATCAGTGCGCTTACAAGTGGTGGCACCAAACTTCATGGCATTCTCGAAACATTGTCTAACAAAGAAAACTAATCAAGTAAAAAAATTTAATAAGAAATACTACAATGGCAGATTTGAAAGCATTTGCAGAACAACTTGTTAATCTTTCCGTAAAGGAAGTGAACGAACTCGCTCAGATCCTCAAGGATGAGTATGGCATCGAACCCGCAGCAGCTGCTGTAGCTGTTGCAGCCGGTCCCGCAGCCGGTGCAGCTCCTGCTGAAGAGGAGAAGACTAACTTTGACGTTGTCCTCAAGGCAGCCGGCGCAAGCAAGCTCGCAGTAGTTAAGCTCGTTAAGGAGCTTACAGGTCTTGGCTTGAAAGAAGCTAAGGCTCTCGTTGACGGCGCTCCCGGTGTCGTTAAGGAAGGTCTCCCCAAAGCTGAGGCTGAGGGTCTGAAGAAGCAGCTTGAAGAGGCTGGTGCTGAAGTAGAGCTTAAATAAGTATTAACTTATTCCATAAATAGGTTAAGAACGCGCGAGAAGTAGCGTTCTTAACCTTTTTTTGGCATATTCTAATCTTATTAACACTACCTGGAGGGGGATTTGCTTATCTTCCTCCGGGTTGATATGCCAAATTCAACTTCTCAATTGGAGCAACAAAATAATAAACAGAACCTCAATGTCAGTTAATTTAACCGAAAAACCGCGCGTAAACTTCGCATCGATTAAAAACCCGCTCCCTTTTCCTGACTTCCTGGAGGTGCAGCTGAAGTCGTTCAAAGATTTCCTTCAGCTTGACGTGCCGCCGGAAGATAGAAAGAACCAGGGTTTATACAAGGTCTTCGCTGAGAATTTCCCCATTGCAGACACCCGAAACAATTTCGTGTTGGAGTTTCTCGATTATTATATCGATCCTCCCCGCTATTCTATTGACGAGTGTCTCGAAAGAGGGTTAACCTACAGCGTGCCGCTTAAGGCTAAACTGAAGCTTTACTGCACGGACCCGGACCATGAGGATTTCGACACTACCATTCAGGACGTATATCTGGGCACAATCCCTTATATGACCGAGCAGGGCACTTTCATCATAAATGGTGCCGAACGTGTTGTTGTCTCTCAGCTCCACCGTTCGCCCGGTGTCTTTTTCGGGCAAAGCACGCATGCTAATGGCACCAAACTATATTCAGCCCGCATCATTCCTTTCAGAGGCAGCTGGATAGAGTTTGCTACTGACATTAATAATGCCATGTATGCCTATATCGACCGTAAGAAGAAACTTCCGGTTACTACTCTCTTGCGTGCAATTGGTCTTGAAAGCGACAAAGACATCATTCAGATTTTTGACCTCGCTGAGGAGGTGAAAGTTACGAAGCAGAACCTCAAGCAGGCTATCGGCAGGAAACTTGCCGGACGTATCATCAAAAGCTGGATGGAGGATTTTGTGGATCAGTCAACCGGCGAGGTGTCATCGATCGAACGTAATGACCTCGTGCTCGACCGTGGTGTCGAAATCACTGAGGAAAATATTGACACTATCCTTGAAAGCGGCGTGAAGAATATCCTTCTTGAGAAGGAGAATGTCAGCGCCATCGACTACAGCATAATCTTCAAGACTCTTGAAAAGGACACCACCAATTCAGAACTTGAAGCTATACAATATATCTACAGGCAGCTTCGCAACGCCGAACCACCGGACGATGCATCTGCCCGCGAGGTGATCCAGAATCTTTTCTTCTCTGAAAAGAGATACGACCTCGGCGAGGTAGGACGTTTCAGAATCAATAAGAAACTTGGTCTTGACACTCCCGACGACGTAAAAGTGCTCACCCGTGAGGATATCATCTCCATCATCAAATATCTCATCGAGCTTATCAACTCCAAGAGCGATGTGGATGATATCGACCACCTTAGCAACCGACGCGTGCGTACGGTTGGCGAACAGCTCTACAACCAGTTCGGCGTAGGTCTTGCGCGTATGTCGCGCACGATACGCGAGCGAATGAATGTCCGCGATAATGAGGTGTTCAAACCTATTGACCTTATCAACGCGAAGACAATCTCTTCCGTAATAAATACATTCTTCGGGACCAATGCGCTCTCTCAGTTCATGGATCAGACCAATCCTCTTGCTGAGATCACACATAAGCGCCGTATGTCGGCTCTCGGTCCCGGCGGTCTGTCGCGTGAGCGTGCAGGCTTCGAGGTGCGAGACGTACACTATACTCATTATGGCCGTCTTTGTCCTATCGAGACTCCTGAAGGCCCGAATATCGGTCTGATTTCATCTCTTTGCGTTTATGCGAAGATCAACAATCTCGGCTTTATCGAGACTCCTTACCGTGAGGTGAAGGATGGGAAAGTGAATATCAATAATGATGAGGTGGTCTACATCACTGCAGAAATCGAGGAGGGTAAGATTATCGCTCAGGGTAATGCCCCTCTTAATGATGACGGCACTTTCATCCGCAATCAGGTCAAGGCCCGTAAGGAGGCAGACTTCCCGATCGTGGCTCCCAATGAGGTAGACCTGATGGATGTCGCTCCTATCCAGATCGCATCTATAGCTGCCTCTCTGATTCCCTTCCTGGAGCATGATGACGCCAACCGTGCGTTGATGGGATCTAACATGATGCGCCAGGCTGTGCCTCTTCTGCGCAGTGAGGCTCCTATCGTCGGCACCGGCATCGAGGGTCAGCTGATTCGTGATTCCCGCACTCAGATCATGGCTGAGGGTCCCGGTGTGATAGAGTTTGTGGATGCCACTATAATCCGCATCAAGTATGACCGCACGGAAGACGAGGAGTTCGTAGAATTTGAGCCTGCCACCAAGGAGTATAAGATTCCCAAGTTCCGCCGCACTAACCAGGGTACGACAATCGATCTCCGTCCGATCTGTGAGGTTGGACAGAGAGTTGAGAAGGGTGATATCCTCACCGAGGGTTATTCAACCGAGAAAGGTGAGCTTGCCTTAGGCAGAAACCTTAAGGTTGCATTCATGCCCTGGAAAGGTTACAATTATGAGGATGCAATCGTGCTCAACGAGCGCATGGTGCGTGAGGATATCCTCACTTCAATCCATGTGGATGAATATACTCTTGAAGTGCGCGAGACAAAGCGCGGCATGGAGGAGCTGACAAGCGATATCCCCAATGTCAGCGAGGAAGCCACCAAGGACCTCGACGAAAGGGGCATAATACGTGTTGGAGCTCATGTTGTGCCGGGAGATATTATGATCGGCAAGATCACTCCCAAGGGAGAAAGCGATCCTACTCCAGAGGAGAAACTTCTCCGCGCCATCTTCGGCGACAAGGCAGGAGACGTGAAGGATGCCTCCCTGAAGGCATCGCCTTCGTTGAAGGGTGTCGTTATCGGCACAAACCTCTTCTCACGCGCTATGAAGAAGAAAAACAACCGCCGCAGCGTCAATGCCCAGCTTCCTCTCCTTGATGAGGAATACGAGGAGAAGCAGTCGGAACTTAAGGAGATTCTTATCGGCAAGATGCAGGCTCTCCTTAAGGGGAAGGTTTCAGCCGGCGTGAAAGATTTCATCGGCGTAGACATTATCCCGAAAGGGGCGAGATTTGAGGATCAGACCTTCGGCAACATTGATTACGAAACAATCAATCTCGGAAACTGGACTGACGACGAGCGCATCAACAATATGGTGATGAAGCTTATCACCAACTATCTGCGCAAGTCAAAGGAGATCGACAGCGAATTGCGCAGAAAGAAATTCGACATAACGATTGGCGATGAACTTCCCTCCGGCATTATACAGATGGCGAAGGTATATATTGCCAAGAAGCGTAAGATCGGCGTGGGAGATAAGATGGCGGGTCGCCACGGTAACAAGGGTATCGTTTCGCGCGTAGTGCGTCAGGAGGATATGCCTTTCCTTGAGGATGGAACTCCTGTTGATATCTGCCTTAACCCGTTGGGTGTGCCTTCACGTATGAACCTCGGACAGATTTTCGAGACTGTTCTCGGCTGGGCAGGCAAGGAACTCGGCGAGAAATTTGCCACTCCTATTTTTGACGGCGCCAGTCTTGACGATCTTAATGAATGGACAGACAAGGCAGGTGTGCCTCGCTATGGTAAGACCTATCTTTATGACGGCGGGACAGGCGATCGTTTCGACCAGCCGGCGACAGTTGGCGTGATCTACATGCTTAAGCTGGGCCACATGGTTGAGGATAAGATGCATGCCCGTTCTATCGGTCCGTACTCACTCATTACTCAGCAGCCACTCGGCGGTAAAGCGCAGTTTGGCGGCCAGCGTTTCGGTGAGATGGAGGTTTGGGCGCTCGAAGCATTCGGCGCAGCTCACATTCTTCAGGAGATTCTTACCATAAAGAGTGACGACGTAATGGGCAGAAGCAAGGCATACGAGGCTATTGTCAAGGGAGATCCAATGCCAAATCCGGGCATTCCGGAATCCTTGAACGTGCTTCTGCATGAGTTGCGTGGTCTTGGCCTGAGCATCACCCTCGATTAATACTGAAATACAAGAAGGAGAATAACAATATATGGCTTTAAAGAAAGATAACAAAATTAAGAGCAACTTCTCGAAAATCACTATCGGTCTTGCATCTCCGGAGGAGATCAAGGCTAAGAGCAGTGGAGAGGTGCTGAAGCCTGAGACTATCAACTACCGCACTTATAAACCGGAGCGGGACGGTCTTTTCTGTGAAAAGATTTTCGGTCCGGTGAAGGATTATGAGTGCCATTGCGGAAAATATAAGAGAATCCGCTACAAAGGAATAGTCTGCAATCATTGCGGTGTGGAGGTAACAGAGAAGAAAGTGCGCCGCGAGCGCATGGGTCATATAGAGCTTGTAGTGCCCGTGGCTCATATCTGGTATTTCCGTTCTCTTCCTAATAAAATCGGTTATCTGCTCGGACTTCCCTCCAAGAAGCTCGACACGGTGATCTATTACGAGAAGTATGTGGTTATCAATCCCGGTAATACGAATACGGCTCGTCTTGACCTTCTCTCTGAGGAGGAATATCTTGATATTATGGATTCGCTTCCGGAGGAAAACCGAAATCTTCCGGACGATGATCCGAATAAGTTTGTGGCAAAAATGGGTGCTGAGGCTGTCTATGATCTACTTCAGCAGATTGATCTTGTGGCTCTCGCAGCCGAGCTTCGCGACAAGGCGAACAAAGATGGCTCCCAGCAGCGAAAGACTGAGGCTTTGAAGCGTCTGCAGGTGGTGAATTCATTCCTTGCCTCCGCTGACCGCAACAAGCCTGAATGGATGGTTCTGAAGGCTGTGCCTGTCATACCCCCTGAGTTGCGTCCTCTCGTGCCGCTTGACGGCGGACGTTTTGCCACTTCTGACCTCAACGACCTTTATCGTCGTGTGATTATACGCAACAACCGTCTGAAACGTCTTATAGAAATTCAGGCGCCTGAGGTGATTCTCCGAAATGAGAAACGTCTTCTTCAGGAGGCTGTTGACTCACTGCTTGACAACAGCCGCAAGGCATCGGCAGTGAAGAGCGATGTGAACCGTCCTCTGAAGTCTCTTTCCGACAGTTTGAAAGGTAAGCAGGGTCGTTTCCGTCAGAATCTTCTCGGTAAGCGTGTGGACTATTCAGCCCGTTCGGTTATCGTTGTAGGCCCGGAACTCAAGATGCATGAGTGTGGCATTCCCAAGCTTATGGCTGCCGAACTTTACAAGCCTTTCATCATCCGCAAGCTTATCGAACGCGGCATAGTGAAGACAGTAAAGAGTGCCAAAAAGATTGTCGACCGTAAGGAACCTGTAGTGTGGGACATTCTGGAACATGTGATGAAGGGTCATCCCGTGCTTCTGAACCGTGCTCCGACACTTCACCGACTCGGCATCCAGGCTTTCCAGCCCAAGATGATCGAGGGTAAGGCAATTCAGCTTCACCCGTTGGCATGTACGGCGTTCAATGCCGACTTTGACGGCGACCAGATGGCTGTTCACCTTCCTTTGGGAAATGAGGCTATTCTTGAGGCACAGATGCTGATGCTCGGCGCGCACAACATCCTTAATCCGGCAAATGGCGCTCCTATCACGGTGCCATCTCAGGATATGGTGCTCGGTCTTTACTATATCACCAAACTCCGCAAAGGGGCTATGGGCGAGGGAACTGTTTTCTACGGACCGGAAGAGGCTGAGATAGCATATAATGAGGGTCGTGTCTCTCTTCATGCACCCGTAACCGTAATGGTTGATGATATGGATGAGAACGGGAATCCTGTAAAGGTTTTGAAAGAGAACACCTCTGTAGGAAGAATCCTTTTCAATCAGTTTGTGCCTAAGGAGATCGGCTATGTAAACGAGATTATCTCCAAGAAGTCGCTGCGTAATATCATCACCAAGGTGATCAAGACTTGCGGTGTAACCCGTTCGGCTCAATTCCTTGATGATATCAAGAATCTCGGCTACAAGATGGCATTCCGCGGCGGTCTTTCCTTCAACCTTGGCGACGTCATCATCCCGGAGGAGAAGGAACAGTATGTGGCTGACGGTCATGCACAGGTAGAGGAGATCAAGATGAACTATGCTATGGGTCTCATCGGTGAGAAGGAGCGTTATCAGCAGGTGATTGATGTGTGGACACACGTTAACGCCAAGCTTGCCAACACTCTTATGAAGCAGATGGA
>CAMWTL010000108.1 GCA_947177145.1 uncultured Porphyromonadaceae bacterium | reverse complement strand
AAATACAAAAGAGGGGCGGCTTCGTACCGTCCCTCTTTTTGTATTCAACTTGTGGATTACAAGTTTGGTCAGTGCTAATATGCAATTACCGATTGACTTATCAATCTTTTACGAGCTTGAGCGTAGCAATCTCATCACCACTCTTGACTCTTACAACGTATACACCCGATGCCACACCATCCATAAGGATAGTCTCATCACCTTGTATAGTGATTGGAGCCATAGCAGCCTTACCGGAGAGATCATAAACCTCAACAACAGCTTCCTGCTCTACACCGCATACCTTGAAGCCGGCATTGGAAGCGAGTGCTACAACCTTGAGCGAACCAACATACAAGTCGTCAACACCGCTGGTCTCCTTAACAGTATAGTGGAACTTAGTCACCTCACTGTCAAGATAACCCTCAGCCTGAGCGTAAGCGTTTACAGTGGTTTCCTCATTGATGACGATAGGCTCAACATACTGCTGACGGGTCTCGCTTGTGAGAGGATCAGTACCGTCGAGAGTATACCAAATCACAGCGCCCTCAGTGTCAGAAGCCAACTCTAACCCTGTGCCCTTCTCAACCTCGCTCTCAGTTTCTACGGAAGCAACCGGAGCAGCAGCCGGATCAGTGATTACGGTAAACGAGATAGTAGTTGAAGGAGCCTCGAAATTAGAGTTCTCAAGCTTATAGGTAAGAGTAGTCTCACCGGGAAGGTCACCCACGAACTTCACGGTAGCTTGACCCTCTTCATTCACTATCACAGATTCTGAAACAGTCAGGATAGGATAGCTGCTCTCGATATAGAGAGTCTTACCGGCTACTGCCTCAGCAGGTGCTATGGTGACAGTGAGTTCCTTCTCAACGCCTACATAAGCATCGATGTAGCCGGGAACTTCTATCTCCTTCACTTCAGGCTCAACAGTGAATTCCTGAGTAAACGCCTCTTCCATACGGATGCCTGCGTAGCTTTCAACCTTACCTGAAACCATCAGGGTAACAGTCTCGGCTGCGAAAGGTTCCTCAGCCTCGAAGCGAACTACAGAGGCATAGCTTTCGCCATCGAGATTCTCCTCAGCGTTGAGCATGGTAAGCTCACCGGCAACTGCCTCACCATTTACCATAACTGCCACGTTGGCATCAGTAAGAGTTGCGGGGTTCATATACTTATCAAACTCTACCTCTACAGACTGAGAATATGCACGGGCACCCTTAACCTCCGGACGCACGGTCTGGATCATACCCACATTCACATCAAGCTGTGGCGGAGGAACGGGGAGCCATTCGGTAGTGGCTACCTCATAACCCTCTTTCTCGAAACGTACCTGCCAATCGCCCTGCGGAACATCCCATGCATACATACCGTCGGCATCGGTGAAGAGCGGGTTCTCCTGAGCATAAGCCTCGGCATCCCATTTCATTACCTGCTCTGAAACCTCGCCATACATATCCTCTACCCATTCTTTGTAGAAGATAGTGGCAGTCACACCCTCAAGACGGTTAGAAGGCACAGCCTCATAAACATAACCTGACGGGTCGATGATAGGCACGATGTCGGGACAACGGAAACCTTCGTTCAGATTGTCTTCAATATCCCTTGCCTTAGAAAGTTCCTCATCGCGTTTCTCCACATAGTAAACCTTAACATTCACCGGCAGACGGTTGACATCGGGGAACGAGAGGGCGCAAACCCAAGCATCGGAAGCCTTGATATACTTACCGTCAATCCTGCGACGAGAACCATCGGAAAGGAGAATCACGAAGTCAAGACTCTTCACCTTCTCAGCGTGACCTTCACGGAAGATAGCCTTGAATGTGAACATATCATTACCCGGCACGTAAGAGTAGGAACCCGGAGTGGTAGTAGCCTCAATATGGTCGAAGTCGGCTCTTGTGCTTCCATAGATCATATTGATGTCAGTAACCTCAGCCCAATCCTTGTCGTAGATGGTCTTACCTGTTGTGGTGGTATACTTCACACCTTCAGGAGTTGTGATCTCGGCATAGATATAATGTTCTGAGTAGTCACCCGGATTGTAAAGATCGAACTTCAGGCGCCAGTCACCGTTGGTGAGGGTACGGGTAGAACCGATAAACATATTGTTATCATATACCTTCACCTCACTGAGAGCAGTGGCTGTACCGCGTGCTGCAATCTTAGTCACAGAAGTCTTCTGAGGCACTGAGATTGTGAAGTCGCCGGCAGTGACAAGAGTAGAACCAATAGGCTGACTGATGGTCTCGCCGTCAATCTCAAACTCAATCATTGCGCTCGGACGGTGGTCGCCACCCTTACGCGGAATGATGCAGAAGCGTGGTGAGGCATCCTTCAATGATGTCTCTACGCAGAGACGACCATCCTCAACAGATGAGGAAATAGCACCGTCACCGGCTACAAGCAGAGAGTTGTCGACATAATCGCATCCCTCGGGGATAGTGAAGATGATCTTCACCTTATCAACTTTGCCCGCATATTCGGGAAGGAGATCAACCTTAGAGCGTACAGTCACGGTAGCACCTACAGTAACCGAGGTCTTGTTGACGCTGATAGAGGTTTCAGGACCTGTATAATAGAACTGAGTCTCATCGAAAGTAGGCACAGTGCCAAGGTCTACATGCGAGATATAACCTGACTCAACAGCCACATTGCTTACGAGATAATTCTGCTCCGCAACGAGACGTGAAGCGTTAAGCTCACCGAGTGAACCGGCAGCTGAGAAGAGCTTGCTCGACATCATTGTCACGAGGGTGTAGTCACCATCGGGCAGATTGCGGAAACGAAGCTCCTTATCTGTGTAAGACTCCTTCTTGTAGAGCTTGCCATCCTTGTCGTAGAGCAAACCTACAACCTCCTCAGCCTCGGAATCGGCATACTTGGCAGCGATATCGCCGTTGGATGTGAAGATAATCTTCACGTCACCCTTCTCGTCAGCTACGACAGTCTGGGCACTTGCAGAGTTGAAACCGCTGTTGCGCGGAGTGGCAGTGACTTCAATCTTGTCACCCTCATCAACCTGAGCCACAAGAATCATACGAGGATAACGGAGGATATAAGCCACGTCGCTCCCCTTAGTGAGATTCTTCACCTTGAAGTCAACGTTGGCAAAGTCCTCATACGGCACTGAAGCGTTGGCACCCTCACCCTTCTCAACATTATCGTGAGAGAGGAGCGAGATGGTAAGCTCTGTACCGGAGATAGGCTTCATCGCCATATTGAGAAGCTGCTTCAGGTCGTCAAGGGAGTTGAAGCTGAACGAAACCTCTGTATGCTCCGGAGAGCCGGCGGTGATTGTGCCGGGAGCGGGATATACCGTGAGGGCATATGCACCGTTAGCATCTGTAGTAGCCGAAGAGGATACAGTGTAGCGTCCGTTGACAGTCTGGGTTACGGTCACATATGCACCTGCAAGAAGCTCATTCAATCTTGCGTCGGTGAGCACACCCTTCACCTCAATCTTCGTGAGCGGAGTGAGATTAACCGTAACATCATTGTTGTCAGCCAACACTGTCCATTTACCGTTTTCAGGAAGCACATACTCTATGCCCAACTCCTGGGGAAGTGAGATCTCATAGCTAATCTCGTCACCCTCTACCTGAGCGGTGAGTAGAGAACCAGTGCCGATAAAGCTATGATCCTCTCCAAACCAAGAGATCGAAGTGTTGTCAGCCACATTCTCATTGTCAGGAGTCATAACCGAGAGCTTAACCTCCTGAAGCTGGAGCAGAGAATCAAACTTGTAGTCCCAACCATCCTGCGGCATTACGAAGTCAAGCTCCTTACCTATAACATGGCCATTGGGAGCCAATACGTAGAGGCTATACTTCAGCTCGGGGATAAGATTACCGAAGATGAACTTTGTACGGTTACCCGTAACCACAAGTTTCTGGGTCTGACCTGTCGAGATGTTATTGAGCTGCAATGATACGTTGCGGTAACGTCCGTCGGCGGCATCATCGGGAAGAGTGACAGAAAGAGCTGTGGAATCCTCGTCGATAGTCATAATCTTATAGTTACTCCAAGGTTCGGTGTTCATATAAAGATCCATCGAACTTGAATAAACCTTCACCACAAGATTATCAGGCACACCGTTGAATGCCTCATAATAAACCGTCGGAGGCATAGAAGCATACATCACCAATTCCGAGAGGTTCTTACACTCATAGAAAGCGCAATCCTGAATCTCATTGATCGACGCAGGGAGCATCAACTTTGTCAGAGCCTCACAATTCGCGAATATCCAAGATGGCACATAGCTATAGCCGGATGTGCGGCTGAAATCAGCCTGTGTAAGACCGGTAAGATTACGTACCACACCGAGATCATAAGGACTCATCTTACCAATGACGGTAAGGTTAGACACGCTTACATAGTCCTCCTCTGTCATTCTGTAGATAGCATCCCAGAGATAACCCGGCTCGAAATGGTCAATGATCAGGTCTCCGGTAGCCGAATCCCAAGAGTTGGGCCAAGGCTCACCCGGATTGGCGGGATCGAACACAAACTGAGCAGTATACTCTAGATTCTTCTCTCCCATCTTTATAGGGAGTTCACGATCTGTAGAGATAATCTTTCCATCCTGCTTCCAGCAAGAGAACTTATAATTGGTATGCGGATAAGCATAGAGCCAAGTCTCATCACCTTCGGTGAGAAGGAAGTTATTGTTATTGACCCAACCGGCTATAGAAGGTGAGCAATATACGTTCACCCTATGGTTATAGCCGTTGAGATTGGGATCGCCCGGATTGGAGGGATTGAAATCCACCTTGTCAAACCAAGCTGTGAGCACAACCGGCTCTGCCGGCATCTGATAGTAGAATGAGCGGTCGGTAGACACAACCGAATCAGCTACCATCCATGCACGGAACTCATAGCCCAGCCGGGCATGAGCCTCGCAGTAGACCGTTTCATCTGCCTGCGCATAAATCGCCCGCACCGGAGTGGTATTTCCCGCCTGCTCCGGAGCCGTCTTCACCGTAAGGCGATAGCCCATCTGGGGATCGGGGGGATTGGTCGGGTCGAAACCCAGACCGCTCCCGCCTTGTGCCCTGACGCTCATCACCACAGTGAGGGCGAGCAAGAATGATAATATCTTTTTCATCGTTTTTGCTGTTAGTGTGAATTACAGGTCAAACGGATCACTTGCTGATATTGACCTTTGTTGTAACGTTGCCAACCTTCACTACGTAGATTCCGCTCTCAAGAGCAACTGAGAACTCAGCGCTCTTCTCAGAAGCTACAACCTTACCGTCGGCAGCCACAACCATAATCTCTACAGGCTCGTCAGCCACGATATTAAGAGCATTGCCCTCAACCTTCACATCAAGACCTTCAACTACAGCTGAATCAACACCTGATACGATGCCGATAGTGACAGTGAAGCGGTTGTCGTTAGTAGCGGCGTCAGTATCAAATGTGTAGGCACCAGCTGTGAGGTCGGTGGTGACACCTGTTACATTGTCGGTAAGCATTACGCTGTAACCGGCAGCGTTGCGTGAGTCAAGAGAGATAGTGTAAGAACCGGCTTTGCCGAAGCGAGTGCCGAGAGTGAACTGACCGTTGCCGAGCGGAGACTCGTTGATAGCCATACGCACGTTATTGTTGTTCACGAAGATCTGGGGCACGAGTTCGCTTGTGCTCATAAACTTGGAAGCGTCACGGTTAGCCTCATAAGCGAAAGAAGCCTCGCTGTTGACTACGATACGGGTACGGTCCATACCGCTTTCACCGTTAACATAGAAATTGAAGAGTGAACGGTTAAGGTTGACACCTGCGGCGCGGGTCTGGGGCTGCGTAAGATCAAGTTCGGCAGCTGCCTCACGGCTGTGGGCACGACCTGCGGGATTCAGCTTGACAGCGTTGCCACCCTCTATGCCCTGACGCTGAACGAAGAATGCCTGGAAGGGATCCAATACATAGTCATCGTCAACGGGAGAGTAAGCATAGTAAGTGTTGTCAGCCCATACGGTAATAGGAGCGTCGAAATCTACAGCCTTGATGTTAAGGTAAGCGGGATAAGTGTTACCTACGAGGTTCCAAGAAGCATTGTGAGCAAAATCAGAAGCATATTCCTTAAGTTCCTTAGCCACTACACCATTGGCGAAGAGAGCATTTCCGTCAGCAGCAGGAGTGAAAGTGAAAGTCACATACTCAGTATCTCTTTCAGTAGCACAGTTGAAAATATAACCCTCGCCGGCTTTAAGCACGGTCTCATCAGCCATATTTTTCCAGGTATTCTCATCAAGATTAGCACGAGCCTCACCGTCATATTTACGAACTACCCAAAGAGCATCCTCGTCAACCACAATATCCTTCACGTTTATATCAAACGGGAAAGAGAGGAAGTACCAGCGATCTCTTCTGAGATTGATTGACAACTCTACATTCTCAGCAGAAACGGTCGATTCCGGAATAATTGTAGAAGGCTGCATATAGCGATCACCATAATAGGGATCCCAGTAGTAACCCTCATAGAAAAGTTTCTGATTATAGTTACCAAGATCCAAATCTGCTGTACGATTTACGGTCAGATGACCAAAGTCATATGCATAGTCCGGATAGCTATAATCCGAATGATCTCTACGACGCTGCATATTAAGGTCAGCTTTATCAGCAATACCTTTATCAGAACTCAACACAAGTTCACGATCAAGGTCAATCACCTTAAGATCATTGGCAAGAGGCTCGATATGAGAGAAATTTACCCAGCTATCATGAAGCAGATAATCATTAATTGTCAGAGAAGGCACGTAGAGTGTGCAATTTGACAAATTAGCATCACGGAAACCATTCACATTATTCGGGAAAAGTATATTACATTCCACTGTTTCGGGCTTAGTGCCCTCAAATGCCCATTCATTAATATAAACAATATCCTTCGGGATTACTATCTTTGTAATCTCTGAATTATAGGCAAATATCTCATGGTTCAAGGTTCTAACTTTTGCAGGAATCTCTACAACACCCACGAGATTAGCACTTCTGAATGCACTGTTGCCTATCTCACGAATATTCTCGCCGAACACTACTGAGCCAAGGGGAGTGTTAAGGAACACATCGGTGCCAATTACTTCAGCAGCGGAAAGATTCACATTAGAAATTTTTGAATTGTTGAAAGCGAAATTACCAAAGTTTACAACGTGGCTGAGATCCAATGACTTGATACCACTTTCTGCAAAAGCATACTCACCTATTTCAGTCACTGTGGCAGGCAGATCGAGTGTAGAAAGGCTCTTACACTTATTGAAAGCATAGTTATCAAGGGTAGTGATGCCATCAGGAAGCTTAACTTCATAAAGATATCTCAGACCATTAAAGCCTCCTACAGAAGTCAGACCCGTAGTTGCGGAAAGGTCAAGTTTCTCAAGGCGGGGAAGACGACGAATCATGCGAAGGTCAATCTCATCGGGAGTACCGGTAACAATCAACCAACGTACGCTATTCAGATTCTCAATAAGTGAAGAAACCTCTTCAGCTAACGTACCCGGTGTAGCCACATTTACAGTCACCGGTGTAGCCTCTGCTTCCGACCACAAAATATAATCTTGGTCACCTAATGCCTCAGCATAAGTATCAAACAACGCATCAGGGACATAGATATTTACATTATTACCTGAGCCATTATATAGAGCAATCTCAGGTACATTTTCAGAAGCAAAATGGAATTTGTAATTTCCGTCAAAGCCTTCTCCGTGCCATTCTGCATAAGTTACAGAGGAAGGTACATAAATGTCTGTCAGATTCTCGCAATTCGGGAAACAGGTGTCCCCATACTCATAATATAAACTCAAGCTGGCTACCTCTAATTCTCTGAATGCATACCAATCAGGATTCGTTACATATACCTTCTCCGGAATGTTAATTGACTTCTCATTAGTTATAGCTCCACGAAAAGTTATTGCACCATAATTAGGAGCATCAAAAGCATATGTAACGCCATTTTCATCCGTACCACTCCACGAAGCATTAACCACACCTTCTACTCCCTCAGTTATTAAAAGAGCATCAAGGTCAGCGACAGCCTTCTCCATAACAGCCTTAGCATCTTCTCCCTCTGCCACAACTAAACAAGCATCCTCAGGGAATGCGGCAGCATAAGCTTCCTTAGCACTCTCCGGTACAGAAATAACATAACGTGGACGCACACCCCAATAAGTATTACCGCCATCAAGATAAATCGATTCCGGAACCGCCTCAGAGGTAAAGTGGAAGTTGTATTTTCCAGGTATCTCACCGGGATGGAATTCAGCATGTACAATGCCGGAAGGCAGATATATATCCTTCAGATTATCACATCCGGGAAAACCTGTGTTCTCCTCATTGTAATAATCGAGGCAGAAGCGAGTAACCGGGCGTACTTCCAAAGCATATATGTCAGCATTAGCAAAACATATGTTCTCAGGTACAACTATAGAAGCAGCATTAGTAACAATGCCTCTCAAAGTTATACCATCATAATCCTCAAAGCCAAAGATATTGCCATCTTTATCTTTACCTGTCCATGTCACTATATTGATGCCGGACTCACCGTTGTCATCAGCAATAGAAATAGCATTTGTATCAGCTATCTCCTGTTCAAAAGCAGCTTTCGGATCAGTACCTTCAGCCACAACCATAGCGGAATGACCCATAAAAGCATCCTTATAGGCAGCCTCAGCTCCTGTGGGAGCAAATACTACATAGCGACCATTGTCAGGTATTTGCAAGTCAATGTGGCTTGGTGCTGCCGCTGAAGTAAAATGGAAATACGGATTCTGGAAATCGCCACTCCAATTTATATACACGAAACTCTCTATCTTATCATTAAGAATCCACTCCTTGAAGTCGGTCATGGCGCCTAAGGGGTTCACCATCCAATAATCATCAGGATGAATATAGACTTTTGTGACATCCATAGAAATGGTTTCGTCCCACTGATTATACTCACCTGTCTCGTCATTCCAATCCTCATGAGACACAACGATATTGATAGCATCGGGCACCGTGATTGATGTCTCAGAGGTTTCCACACCTATAAGTCTACATTCAGAAGACTCCAAAGAAGCATTGAAGAAGTAACGGTTATTAGCCTCGTCCCATCCTTCATAAATGTCACTCCATCCATCATAGTTGGTGACATCGAGTGTAGCGGCTCCTGCCGGCAACGCGGCTAACGCGAAAGGCGCGAGAAGCAAGCCAATTGCCTTTCGTGTAAAGTCAGGTTGTTTCATATAATATTATGTTAGGTGGATGCCATTCCTCTTAAGCATCCGATTTATTATTACAAAGGAGAAGAGGAATGAGCTGGCAAGCTGTCTCCCCGGTTAGTCAAAACGTGTCTCTGTAAAAGCAAGCTCTTAAGCTAAGACTTTATTTTTCAACTCCCAAAGTTAGAAATTATTCTTCATTTGTGCAAATTTTTAAACACCTTACTAATGATTAAAATACCGGTTTATTTTCATCTTATTTTAACACTCTGATTACCAATACACTATGGCTAATATTAATTTTTATGTTTAAAAACATATTTTTGTTAAAACCCTCAAAAAGGAATCTTTTAAAGCTTTTCTGATACACCTTAAT
>CAMWTL010000107.1 GCA_947177145.1 uncultured Porphyromonadaceae bacterium | reverse complement strand
TATGAGAATAATAAGAGGAAAATACGGCCGTCGGCGTTTCGAAGTGCCCAAAAATATAACTGCGCGTCCCACCACGGATTTTGCCCGTGAGAATCTGTTTAATGTGTTGGAAAATATGGATGATTTCGAGGGGAAGACAGCCCTCGACCTCTTTGCCGGCACCGGCGCCATAAGTTTTGAGTTCCTGTCGAGAGGCTGCAGCGAGGTGACGGCTGTGGAGCAGGCACCCGTACAGATACAGTTCATACGTAGTGTTAAGGAGAAGCTGGGCGATGAGTCGCTTCGGGTTATAAAGGGCGACGTGTTTAAGTTTATAGCCACGTGCAGCCGACAGTTTGATTTCATATTTGCCGACCCGCCTTATGACCATCCACGCTTTGAGGAGATTCCGGAGCTGATACTTAATTCCGCGATGGTAAAGGCCGGCACACTGGTGATTGTGGAACATTCAAAGACACGCGACTTCTCTTCTCTCTCCGGCTTCACGCAGCAGAGAGTGTATGGAAGTGTCAATTTCGCCATATTTGAGGTGAAATAAAATTTTATTAATTTTGCACTATGGAAAATAATATAAGACTCGACTCTATAGAGGAGGCTATTGAGGACTTCCGTAAGGGGAAAATGATTATAGTGGTTGACGATGAGGACCGTGAGAATGAGGGCGACCTCATTATCGCTGCCGAGAAAATCACACCGGAGGATGTCAACTTTATGCTTAAGAATGCAAGGGGAGTGCTGTGTGCACCGATCACCAACGAGCGTTGCCGCCAGCTCGACCTGCCTCATCAGGTGACGGATAACACTTCCGTATTGGGTACGCCGTTTACTGTCACTGTTGATAAACTTGAGGGTTGCACCACAGGCGTCTCGGCTGAAGACCGTGCGGCTACGATACGTGCCCTTGCCGATCCGAAATCCACTCCGGAAACCTTCGGACGTCCCGGTCATATCAATCCGCTCTATGCGCAAGACAGGGGTGTGATACAGCGTTGTGGTCATACGGAAGCCGCCGTGGACTTCGCACGCCTTGCCGGATTGGAGCCTGCCGCTGCCCTTATGGAGATAATGAGCGACGACGGAACTATGGCACGTCTCCCCGAACTCCGTAAACGTGCCGACGAATGGGGCTTAAAGCTCGTGAGCATACGCGACCTTATAGCCTACCGTATGAAATATGATTCCATCGTAGAGATGGGTGAGGAAGTGGATATGCCCACTGAGTATGGTCATTTCCATCTTATACCTTTCCGTCAGAAAGATAATAACCTCGAACATATAGCCCTTATCAAAGGAGACGTGGGTAACGGTGAGCCTGTGCTTGTACGTGTCCACTCATCTTGCGCCACCGGTGACATCTTCGGCTCTTACCGTTGTGAATGTGGCGAGCAGCTTCATCTTGCCATGAAGATGATTGAGAAGGAGGGTAGAGGAGCTGTGATCTATCTTAACCAGGAGGGGCGCGGAATCGGCTTGATGGATAAGATTCGCGCTTATAAGCTTCAGGAGAACGGTCTTGACACGGTGGATGCCAACCTGCACTTAGGTCATAAGGCTGATGAGCGTGACTATGGAGTAGGGGCGAATATTCTTCATGCCCTTGGTATACATAAGATGCGCCTGATGACCAATAATCCGGTGAAACGTATCGGTCTCGAAGGATACGGGCTTGAGGTGACTGAGAATGTGCCTCTTGAGGTTGAGCCGAATAAGTATAACCGTTTCTATATGCACACCAAGAAGGAGCGCATGGGCCATAACCTCCATAAGGTAGACTAATCAATCAACTATTAACAACCGGCTTCTTTCATGAAAAAAACTATTCTTACCCTTGCCTGCCTATGCACACTCGGAGCGGCAACAGGGGCAAAGAAAGCGCTTGACCACGGCGATTTCGACCGTTGGGAGAAGGTGACAAACTATTCACTTTCCGACAATGGCGGCTGGGCAGCGTTTGCCGTGAATCCTCAGGAAGGGGATGGCATACTATATTTCCATAACACTGCTAAGGGGGACCAGATAGAGATTAAACGTGGCTACCGACCCTCTTTCTCAGCTGATGGGAAGTGGGCGTTTGCGCTTGTAAAGCCACATTTCTCAGCTACACGTAAGGCTAAGATTGCCAAGAAGAAAGATTTCGACCTTCCGCAGGACTCACTCGCCATCATTAACTTGAAGACCGGGAAAGTGAGTCTGGTGGGTAATGTCATATCTTATAAGTTAGGTAAGGAGGGTGGCAACTGTGTGGCTTGGCTCTCTTGCGACACTACGCTTATTACTCCCAAAGGATTGAAAAATAAGAAAGCGGGACGTCCGATGATAGTGCGTAATCTTTCCAACGATTCATCACGCATCATCAATTGGGTGAGCGACTATGTATTCTCGAAAGATGGCAACCGTCTGGCGTTTACCCTTAAGAAGTCGGATGCCGATTCACTTGCCACAAACGGAACCGGTGTCTTGGAACTGTCAAATTTCTCATTCACCCTCATTGACCGCGATAAGGATTTCTATGGCACTCCCGTGTTTAATGAGGCAGGTAGCCAATTGGCTTATATAGCCTCTGATGATTCGGTGAAGACCGGTACAAAGAGAGGGGCGTTGTACTTATCCGATCTCACTTCGGGCAACCATGACCCTAAGGAGATAAAGATGACTTTCGCTAAGGGAAATGGAAGTGAGGAACTTTTTATCAACCAATACTCAGTGCCTCAGTTCTCCTACAATGGCAAAAGACTCATTGTAGGTGTGGCACCCTATGTGGCACCCGACGACACTACAATAGTAGATTTCGAGAATCCACGTCTCGACATATGGCGCTGGGATGCTCCCTACACTCCCCCCCAGGAGAACAACAAGGTGAAGGAGTTGAGGGAGAAGACTTATCCCGTGGTGATTGACCTTGCCAACGGAAAGCAGACACTTGTGACAGATAATCCTTTGGCTACGTGGGAACCCTCTGACCGCTGGGATGGCGACTGGGTGCTTATCGACGACTTTTCCAAGAATGGTTTGTCGGTACAGTGGGATTATCAGTTTCCGATGGATTTGGAGCTGAAGAATGTCGTTACCGGTGAACTTCGCAATATCGGAGCTGTACCCAATGAGCTGTTTACCATCTCCCCGACAGGGAAGTATGTGGTATGGTTTGACGACCATCAGTATTATGCCTACGACGTTGCCGACAACACAGTCCGGGAGATCAGTTCCGCTGTGCCTTATCCGCTTTGGAGAGAAGATCGCGATATACCGGAGCACGTGCTCGATCCTTATGGCACTATGGGCTGGACTGAGAATGACGACCGTCTTCTTGTATACGACCGTTACGACGTATGGAGTCTTGATCCAAAAGGTGTAGCCGCTCCCGTTTGTATCACAGCCGGCGAAGGCAGGAAGTCAGACCTGCGCATACGCAACATCAAGACCGATCCGGATTTCCGTTGCTTCAAGTCGAATGACCAGCTTGTGATGTCGCTTTTCAATTATGTCGACAAACGCAACGGCCTGGCTTCAATGAAGTTTACCGGTAAGCCCGTTACTCCTAAGATTGATTTCTTAGGTGAATATTCCATGACCTCTGTCCATAAGGCTAAGGATGCCCGTGAGTACAGCTGGATACAGGGTAATTTCAGTACATCGCCAAATGTATATGTCTCTGCTGACCTGAATCCTGCCAAGACTGTAAAGGTAAGCAATTCCAACCCTCAGATGGGTAATTATAGCTGGGGCACGGCACAGCTTTTTAAATGGTACACCTACGACGGGCATCCTGCCGAGGGTGTGCTTTATCTGCCTGAAGATTTCAATCCCGACGAGCAGTATCCGATGCTATCTTACTTCTATGAGACCTATACCGAGGATCTTTACCGTCATTTCGATATGGAGCCTTCATGGAGCTGGATAAACTTCCCCTTCTATGTGAGCCGTGGCTACGTTATATTCGTGCCCGACATACATTATACAGCCGGTATCCCCGGTGAGAACGCCTATAATTACGTCTGTTCCGGGGTTGAGGCTCTTTGCAAGGCTTATCCGAACATCGATAAGAAACGGCTCGGCATTGATGGTCAGAGCTGGGGCGGATATCAGACAGCGTATTTGGTGACACGCACGAATATGTTCGCTTGTGCCGGCTCAGGTGCTCCTGTAGCTAATATGACCTCGGCATTCGGAGGCATACGCTGGGGTTCGGGCGATTCACGCCAGGCACAGTATGAGGTTGGGCAGAGCCGTATAGGGCGTAACCTCTGGGACGCTCCGGAGCTTTACATAGCCAATTCGCCCGTATTCCACGCCAACAGGGTCAACACCCCGTTGCTCATTATGCACAACGACGATGACGGCGCTGTGCCTTGGTATCAGGGTATAGAGATGTTTATGGCTTTGCGTCGACTCGGCAAACCGGTATGGATGCTCCAATATAATGATGAGGCACATAACCTGAAAGAACGTCGCAACCGTAAGGATATAACACGCCGTCTGCAACAGTTCTTCGATCATTACCTGAAGGGAGACCCGATGCCGAAATGGATGAAGAAAGGCATTCCCGCCATTCGGAAAGGTCAGGAATTGGGTTACTAAGAGATGAATCTTAACAGAGAGATATTGAGGCTGAGTGTGCCGGCAATAGTGAGCAATATCACGGTGCCGCTACTCGGCCTCTGTGACACAGCCATCTCCGGACATCTTGGTTCGGAGGTCTATTTGGCTGCCATCGGGGTTGGCTCGATGATGCTAAATGTCATTGTCGGTCTGTTGGTGTTTCTGCGCATGGGCACCACCGGACTCACAGCCACCGCGTTTGGTGCGGGCAACGATGATATGGTAAGCAAGGTCTTTACCCGCGCGTTCCTTTTAGGTATAGGCTTGGGAGTGGTGCTTGTGGTGTTGCGTGTGCCTGTCATGGAGCTTATGCTTACCATTATCAGTCCGGATGCCGAGGTACGACGTTATGCCGAGAGTTACTTCACAGTCAGGGTGTGGGGAATGCCGGCTATGTTTGCCGTGATGTCGGTGAGCGGCTGGTTTGTGGGTATGCAATCCACCGTTGCGCCGATGGCAGTGGCTATAATAATGAATGTGCTTAACATAGCGTTGAGCTATGCCTTAGTGTTCCATACGGAAGTTGGATTTTCCGGAGTGGCATGGGGCACTGCCATTTCCAACTGGATAGGATTGGTGGTGGCTCTTGTGTGGGCTATGCGGTTTCGCAAGGGGAAAAGATTATTCGGCAATCTCCGGGAAGTGCTGAAAGGTGGAGGCATGGGAAAATTCTTCAGTGTCAACTCCAATCTTTTCCTTCGGTCAGCTTGCATAATGTGTGTCAGTATGGGTGTCACCTCTGCCGGTGCGAGGATGGGTGCGCTGACCTTGGCGGTTAACGTCGTGATGATGCAATTCTTCACCTTCTTCTCCTACTTTATGGATGGCTTTGCCTTCAGTGGAGAGGCATTGACGGGTAGGTGGTATGGTGCCGGTGATAAAGGAATGCTCCGCAAGAGCGTGAAGGCGTTGCTGAGATGGACGCTCGGAGTGGCAATTCTCTTTGCCTTTCTCTATGCTGTAGGTCTCAGCCCCGTGACGGATCTTCTCACCGATAACGAGGGGGTACGTGAGGGTGTCCACACTATGCGTTTATGGCTTTGGATTCTGCCGATAGTGTCGGCATGGGCATTCATTTACGACGGTTTTTTCGTCGGAGTGACTGATACTAATAAAATGATGATAGCCACTTTGGTTGCTTCGATTGTTTTCTTTATAGTGGCTTTCCTTCGCTTGGAGGGTGGGCACATAGTAGTGGCAGTGCTAGGCAACAATGCCTTGTGGGGGGCCTTCCTTAGCTATCTCTTTCTGAGGGGTGGGATTCTCGCTGTGATATGGAAATATAAAAAACAAACGATATGATAAAATTTGTAAACGCAAAGATAAACATAGGTCTCAATGTGGTGGCTCGGAGGGATGACGGCTATCATGATCTTGAGACGGTCTTCTATCCTGTCGGGATAGAGAGTGGGATGCCTCAGCAGCCCGAACCGTTTGACGATATTCTTGAAGTCAACATAGAGAAAGGTCGCCCTGCCGGTTGCCGTTTTCAGCTTATGGGACGCCGACTTAACTGCGACCCACAGAAAAATCTTGTGGTAAAAGCTACAACGATGTTTCTTCATCACTACTTCGAAAAAGAGGGAGTGGAGGGTGATATGGGGCTTATAAACCTAATCCTTGACAAGCATCTCCCCGATGGGGCAGGATTAGGTGGAGGCAGTGCGGATGCCACTTTCACACTCGTCACCCTCAATGAACTTTTGGGCGAACCTTTCGGTCAGAAGGAATTGGCACGTATGGCACGTAAGTTGGGAGCCGATTGCCCCTTCTTCCTCCTGAACACTCCGGCATTTGCCGAAGGGATAGGTGAGGTGCTTAGTCCGGTTGATATAGACCTTAAAGGTAATTGGCTTTTGCTTGTCAAACCTCCGGTGTCGGTGTCTACCAAGGAGGCGTTTGCAGGGATTGTGCCGAAGAAGCCTGATTTCGATTTGCGCTTTCTACATTATCTTCCGCTCGACCAATGGCGCGGAAAGGTAGTGAATGATTTCGAGGCATCAATTTTCCCTCGTCATCCTGAGCTTGCTGAGGTGAAGGATACGTTCTACGACCGTGGTGCGGTTTATGCCTCTATGTCGGGGAGCGGCAGTGCTATTTATGGCATTTTCAGCGACGGAGACAAGGCAAAGCAAGCTTCCGACGATTTCCGGTCAACCTATGAGGAGGTTTGGTTGTTCAAATTATAGACGCTTCCCCTCTTGATGACATCATCCGAAAGTGTTCTCTTGCAATGTAGGATGATTTTATTCATACAGGGTTGTGTTTTCAAGCCCTCTTAACATAATTTGGCTTGATATTTGAATGAGTATAAACTAAACAAGATCCGCTATGGAAAATAATAAAGACAATTCTTATAAAGAGAACAACGGGGCTTACAACCCTGAGGAGGAAGATATGACACGTCAGGAAGGCGCAGCGATTGAGGATGTGGCTCCCGATGCAGAAAACGTTGAAGAGGCTGAGGCAGAGAATGAGGTGAACGTGCTTGAAAACCAGGTTTCGGAGCTTCAGGATCAGCTTGAGAAGGAGAAGAAGGAATATCTTTTCCTTATGGCTGAATTCGACAATTTCCGTAAGCGCACACTGCGTGAGAAGAGCGAGCTTATAAAGAATGGCGGCGAAAGCGTCCTTAAAGATGTTCTGCCTATTATGGATGACTTCGAGCGTGCTGTTAAGGCTTCCGAGACAAGTGACGATGTTGCTTCGATGAAGGAGGGCATGACCTTGATCTATCATAAGCTTCAGAAATTCCTTGCCCAGAACGGTGTGAAGGAGATTGATCCTTCCGACGACACATTCGACACCGAGAAACACGAGGCAATCTCAGTGCTTCCCGTGCCCGACGAGTCGAAGAAGGGAAAGATTCTCGACACGGTTCAGAAGGGTTACACGATTAATGATAAAGTACTCCGCCATGCCAAAGTGGTGGTTGCACAGTAAACGCAATATTACAGAGTTATGGCAGAGAAAAGAGATTACTATGAAGTGCTCGGCGTCTCGAAGGGCGCGAGTGCCGACGAGATAAAGAAGGCTTATCGAAAGATGGCCATCAAGTATCACCCCGACAAGAATCCGGGTGATAAGGAGGCTGAGGAGAAATTTAAGGAGGCAGCCGAGGCATACGACGTTTTGAGTGATGCCGACAAGCGTGCTAAGTACGACCAGTTCGGTCATGCTATGGGTCCGCAGGGCTTCGGTGGCGGAGCCGGTGGCGGCGGTTTCTACAGCAGCGGCGGCATGTCGATGGAAGACATCTTCGCTCACTTCGGCGACATCTTCGGTGGTCGTATGGGTGGTGGCTTTGGAGGTGACTTCGGAGGCTTCGGCGGTGCTACGGGTCGTCAGCCCCGTCAGCATGTCAATAAGGGTACCGACCTGCGAATTACCGTGAAGGTGACCTTGAAAGACATTATGAACGGTGTCGATAAGAAATTGAAGATACCTCGCTTGGTAGCTTGTCCCCATTGCAAGGGCACGGGTGCCAAGGATGGCACAGCGTTCCGCACCTGTCAGCGTTGCCACGGCACAGGTTACGTGTCTCGTGTTCAGCAGACCATGTTCGGTGCTATGGAGAGCGAGAGCGTATGTCCCGAATGTAACGGTGAGGGTAAGGTTATCTCCGAAGAATGTAGCTACTGCCACGGTTCAGGCGTTGAGAAGAAAGAGGAGGTTGTCAGCTTCCACATTCCTGCCGGAGTTGAAGACGGCATGACTCTCACAATGCGTGGTCAGGGCAATGCTCCGCGCCACGGTGGTGTTAACGGTGATCTTCTCATCGTTATACAGGAGGAGAAGGATCCCGAACTTATCCGTGACGGCGACGACATCATCTACAATCTGATGCTTGACTTCCCGACTGCTGCTCTTGGCGGCACTGCCGAAGTGCCCACTGTTGAGGGACGTGCAAGATTGAAGATTGCCCCGGGTACACAGCCGGGCAAGGTGTTACGTCTGCGTGGCAAGGGTCTCCCACAGATGAACAGTAACGTGAAAGGCGACCTGCTTGTCAACGTTATGGTCTACGTGCCTGAGAACGTCACCGATGCAGAGAAAGCGGCAATTGAGAGCTTGAAGGATCAGCCGAACATCGTGCCGACCTCCTCCACAGCCAAACGCATCTTCTCGCGTCTCCGCCACATCTTCAACAAAGAGAACCGCGGCGTAGAATAAAACCAAGATTATAAATAACGAGAACGTAAAGAGGTCATAGCTCCCGAAAGCTATGACCTCTTTACATTCTTCTGTAGGAATATTGGGTATCTTAATTTCATCTTTACCAATAATAATTTCTGATTATAGCGATATAGTGACGGGGATTTGTTAATTTTGTAGTTGCATTACCAAGTTTATAAACATTCTCGTTAGATTATGATTATCGATGTCAAGAATTTAGGGGTTGTCAGTTGTGGAGTTGTAGATACTTCCAAACCATTGATTGTGTTTTGCGGACCTAACAGCACCGGCAAAACATATTTCTCATATCTACTGTATACGATTTTTTCAGCTAACCCCATTCTTGATATAGATGGACCGAAAGTGAGTGAGGCATTGCGTAACCGAAGTTTTACATTGACATTAAATGATCTTAACACATATCTTAAGGGTTTGAGCGTTCACATAAAGCAACGTATGTACAACATCTTCGGCTTGGCTCCTGCCTCGAATAAAAGTATGTTTAAATCATTTGATTTAACTTTGACCTGCACCCAAGATACCTATGAGAAATTCTTCTTTTCAAAAAGATTAGAGAGGAATTTTATAATGAATGGCAGTCCTTGGTTAGTGGTTTCCAAAGAGGTGGATTCTGACTGCATAAAATTGACTTATCTGAAAGAAGAAGATTCAGAAGCACAGAAAAAGGTTAGCCTGGCAAATGTTATAAGTTCACTGTTGCAGGAATTTGCTCACGCTCCTTCAGCAGGAGCACGTATGCTCACTGTAGAACGTAACTCCATCTACACGTTTAAAACCGAACTCTCTTTAAGCAGAGCAGAATTGATTGATAGGGTTCTTGAAGCTTCAGTTTCCGGTAACAAAGTCAAGGAGATGGTTTACAACGAGTCATCACGTTATCCCTTAGCCATTCGCGATAGTCTGCGTATTGCCAATGATTTGGAGAATCTACAGAAGAGAGTAGGAGATTATCGGGTATTTGCAGAGAGATTGGAGCAGGAACTGTTGCACGGGTCAATAGAGGTGGATAAGA
>CAMWTL010000106.1 GCA_947177145.1 uncultured Porphyromonadaceae bacterium | reverse complement strand
ATAGCGAAAGACATAGGGGAAGCCGCACCGCGTGATGCGACTTCCCCACTTCTAAATACGGACTTCTGAAAAACCGGCTTACAGTCCGCTCGGATTCTGCTTTATGTTGGGATTGATAGAGGTTTCGGCAAGAGGGAACGGGAAATACTCATGTTTACCTTTCTTGAAACCGGTCTCACCCCTATTTGGATTAGAGAATTCAACATATAGACGATGCTTCGACTCACCCTTAGTGAAGAACGCATCATAAGTGGTGGGGATATTCTTACCGTTGTTGACAATGCCGTCAGTATCACCCCAGCGCACCATATCTGAGAAGCGCACACCTTCAATCCACATCTCAAACATCTTCTCATTCTTCACTTCATCCATAGTGAGAGCAGTTGAGACGTGAGCTGACCCTGCACGGTTCTGGATTGCCTGAAGATATTTCAGACCGTCGTTGTCGCCTGTCTGGGCACAAGCCTCGGCATACATAAGGAGCACTTCAGCATAACGGAAAATAGTGAGATTCTTAAAGCCATACCAGCCTTTCTCATTATCTTCGGGCCAGGGCACAATTTTATGGGCGAAGTAACCTCCGAAGCCATAGAGACCGGTTATGTCGGCTATTCCGATCCGGTCGCTTGTCTCCTTCTCTGCGCGTGAGAGTCCGGCAGCCCCATTCCATTCCATTTCATAGAGCCACTCGTCGCCGGTCATAAATGTAGCTTTGCGTCGGGGAGAGTCGCCATCATTTGCAAGCATCTTCTCCGCAAAATCAGCACGGATTGAGTGACCGCCCCAGCCGTCTGCCCCGATAAAAGATGGCTTAGACGCCAGCTTGTCGGTACGCCAGTTCCAGAACTGGATCCACATCCACGAAGTGCGCTGAATCTTATTGCTCCAGTCGCTGACATTGGGATTTTCAATTACATTGATCTGGAATATCATCTCCTCACAGAGGTCACCCGAAGCATGGAAGAGGTTAGCCCAACGGTTGGCAGGTACAAGCTCATATTTATTTGAATCAATCACTTTCTTCAGCTGAGTCTTCGCTCCTGCGTAATCACCTTTGAAAAGGAGAGCCTTGCCGGCAAGGGTATATGCAAAGCCCTTGGTGAGTTTCGATCTGCCCACCTTGTCGGAGGGGGAAGCACATTCTTCAAGATCGACAGCAGCCTCCAATGCCTCGTTGGCACACCAGTCGAGGAGTCCGTCATGGCCGCCTTCATAATTCGTAGGTTTAGCATTGCCGGGAAGGATATGGTCAACAAGCACGGGACAATCCCAGCCTATAGTGAGTATAAAATGACACCATGCACGCGCAGCACGCGCCTCGGCTCTCACACGCTTCTTGACCGGAGTATCGTCAGACACGCGGTCGAGCAAATTGTTGCACTCATAGATCACACCGTAAAGACCCCAATAAGTGTTCTTGATCACCTCATTATCCGAAGTGTAGCGAAACTCATTTATCTCAGCTCCGAAATCGTTGTCGCCATACGTCTGGCCGGCAGCCAACATATCGTCGCCCGGTTCGTTGAACAATACCGGCAGAGCCACATAGATGCCCCTATTGCCCGCTACGTTTAAAGCAAACGACTGATAGACGTTGTTGAGTGCGTTCTGTGCATCATCGTCAGTCTGATAAAACATATCAGTGGAAATCACACCTTTCTGTTCTATGTCAAGACGGTCTTCACATCCTCCAAAGAGCATTGCTGCCGCCACAAAAGGAATAAATATCTTTTTCATAATGGTTTACAATTTTTTGAAATTAAGAGCAGCCGGTAGGCTTTGTCAGCCGCTCCGGATTTTATTGAATGTCAGGTGGAAGCAGGAGATCAGAATCCGATAGTAGCACCTAATGTCACCTTCTTCATAGTGGGGTAAGAACCTATATCGTAGCCCATACCGCCGTTGTTGCCGGTTGTGGCAGTCTCCGGATCCATACCGGGATAATTGGAGATCGTGAAGAAGTCGTCGAGCGACACGAAGAAGCGGAGATCTTTGATAAACGCCTTCATTGTGAGCTTGCGCGGCAGAGTGTAGCCAAGCTGAATCTGCTTAAACTTGAAATATGACCCATTGAACATAGAGGCACTTGAACTCCAGAAGTTTTGATCGTGAGCAACTGATTCAACCGACGGCATCTTTGCGTTGCGGTTGGTCTGGCTCCAAGCATTGTCATAATAATATTTCATAGAGTTGCGCTTAGGACTGTCAGCACGATATAGGATGTTGAATATCTTGTTGCCTGCTACGCCTGTACCAAACAATGTAAAGTCAAAACCTTTATATTCAAGATTGATGGTGATACCATAGTTGAAGGTCGGCACTGACCAACCGATGTCGGTCATATCCTCATCTTTAAGCTCAGAGGAGGAGACTATCTCACCGTCTTTGTTGCGGAAACACCCCTCGCCCGTCTCTTTATCTACTCCGACATAATCGAAGGCACGGAAGAACCAAAGAGGATGACCTACTTCAAGGGCACTGTGTACGAGATTATTGGTGCCGTCTACGCCACCGGTGGCAGTAGTGAAACGTTCTATACCGTCATAAAGATCCGACACACGGTTGCGGAGAGTAGCCATATTGGCATTGACACTATAGTTGAAATCGCCAACGTTGTCGCGCCAACCGACTTCAGCCTCGAAACCACGGTTATTGATTTTGCCGGCATTGATGGTAGTCTCGTTATGGTAAACCTCAGGCACTGTATTGACATTGATAAGGAGGTCCTTTGTGTTCTTGTTGTAGTAGTCGAGACCCACTGTGAGTCGGCTGTCGAGGAAACGCATGTCAAGACCAAGGTCGAACTGCTCAGAGGTTTCCCAGTGAAGGTCAGGATTAGCGAAACCGGTCATATAAGAGCCGTAATGCTGTGACGGATTATCACCATACTGATACCATGCCTGATTAAGCGCAATAGGAGCCGTGTAAGGATAGTTGGTAAGCACGTTAACATTACCGTTGCGACCCCAAGATCCACGAATCTTAAGGAAGGAGATAGCACTCGGATTGATGTGGTCACGGATAAAGCTTTCGTTGCTCAATGTCCAGCCGAGCGACACAGAGGGGAATTTACCCCAGCGTTTTTGCTTCGGAAGTTTAGAGGTGTCGAAAGCATCGGCGCGGAAATTGAACTGCACACTGTAACGGTTATCAAACGAATAGAGAAGACGTCCGAAGTAAGAGAGGCTTGTGACAAGCGAGGGGAGATTGCCGATGCTCTTGGTGGTGGTTTCAGCGGAGTTCACATAATTGAGAAACTGGAAGTTGGGGAAGTCGCCCGTAAGGATTTTCTCTCCACCGTTGCCTTTAGCGGAAGCAGTGACATTATCGTTCTTCGACTGAGTGTAAGACATACCCACCATAGCGCCCACATTGTGCTTGCCAAAATCGTTGTTATAGTTGATGAAGTTTTCCCACTGATAATAGTAGCCATTGTTGGCAGCGGCTGAGATCTCATAGTCTGTAGCCTTAGCCTGGCCATTCATATAGTAAGGTGTTGAATAATTATGGCTGTTGCTCTGGGAGATGCGATAAGAGAAGCGGGACGTGAACACAAATCCCTTGAATGGCATAAGGTCAAGGAAACCGGTGCCGCGTACGGTAAATCCTGAACTTTTGTTGTTATTACGATCCAATTGGAGAAAGGGATTACCGTTATCATCGTCATTGAATTTTGATGTGGCATAATACTTTCCGTTGGGAGCAATAAGGATGTGAGAAGGATCTGTCTCATATTTATTCTTCATATCCTGAGTCAGCTCATCAAACGAATCCCAATAAACCGGAGTCAAGGGATCGAGAAGGAGAGCCGGGGTAAGCATAGAACCGTATGCGCTCTGCTGAGTGATGCTACGTGTATGCCATCTTTCGATAGAGGTATTGGTGCCCACTTTTATCCAGTTGTAGAGCTGATAGTCGGCATTGAGCTGTGCGCTCAAACGCTGATAGGTATCTTTCTTTCCCTTTACGATACCGTCATTGTCAACATAGTTGATAGAGGTGAAGAAATGCCCTTTGTCGTTGCCACCCTGGAAAGTGACTGAGTGTTGTGTAGCCCAACTCGGCTCAAATATCTCCTTAATCCAGTCTGTGCCTTGAGGATTATTATAGTTCACGCCATACTGCTCACAAAGTGTCTTCATATCGAAGCCGGAAAGCTCCTTGTAGGTAATCCAGTCTTTTGGTCCGAATAGCTCCGGAGTCTTGCCAAGACGCTGGTTGATTGCCTTGAACGAGTAAATAACTCTTGGCTTCGAATCGCCGCCGTCGCCCGTCTTAGTTGTGATAAGGATAACACCGTTGCCTGCCTCCGCACCGTAGATGGCTGCCGAAGCGGCATCTTTCAGCACCTCCATAGATTTAATCATCGAGGGGTCAAGATATTGGATGTTGTCAACCTTCAAACCGTCAACAATGAGCAACGGACCAAGTTCGCCTGAATTGGAGGAATAGCCACGAATACGAATCTTCGCACCCTGACCCGGAGCTCCGGAAGTATTGATGATCTGCACACCGGCTGCCTTACCCTGAAGTGCAGCCGCTGCATCGGTAGTGGCGAGACCTTTGATGTCGTCGGCATTAACCGAGGAGACAGCACCCGTAAGGTCGCTCTTTTTCTGCACACCATAACCTACCACAACCACCTCATCAAGACTGTTGTCCTCCTTATTGAGACGAATTGAGAGTTGCTTGTTGTTCTGAACGGGAACTTTCACTGTGGCATAGCCTACATAGGAAACGATGAGAGTGGAATTGCCACTTTTTACATTTAAGGAGAATTTACCGTCAACGTCGGTGGTGCAGCCGTTGTGAGTACCGCTCTCCATAACGGTGGCTCCGATGAGCGGCTCACTGTCGCTTGCATCGACCACTGTACCGTTGACTTGGAATTGAGCCATGGCAGACATATAGCCAATGGACAATAACGCAAGTAGAAACAGAAATCTTGTTTTCATAAGCATTAGTTAGTTTGATTTTGGTTTGGTTAACTTTTGTAGTCGCAAAATTAGATTCTACCACTGTTATACCTATTCACTTTTAGATATTCTCTTTGTGTTTTTAAACAAAAATCCACTAATACTCAATAAATATCCTCCTACTTTACAAATACAAATGAATAAATTGCAAATCTTAGAATCGGATGTACAAAACTTCTTAAGATTGACAGATTATCTCTTAGGCTTTAGGAATCACCTCTGAGGGGGACTTGCCGAAATGCTCCTTAAATACTCTGCTGAAATAAGCCGACGAGGAGAAACCGCACATCTCACTTACTTCCGTGACATTATAATTACCACCCTTAAGGAGCGTCATAGCGTAGTTTAATCTAATGGAGCGTATGAACTCCACCACCGACATATCGGTCAACGCCTTTATCTTTTTATATAGCAACGACTGGCTTATCATCATGGCAGAGGCAAAATCTCCCTTACCGAAAGCCTCGTTGGTGATATTGGCTTTCACACATTCCACTGCTTTCTTCAAGAACTCATCGTTTATGCCATTTTCCACTATTGGCGATTCCTCCTCGTCAGGATTGGTATCAAGGGTTTTCTTCGCCACATTACGACGATTCTGTATTATTGAGGCAATACGTCCGGCAAGCAATTCCATGTCGAATGGCTTCACAAGATAATTGTCTGCCCCAAGCTCAAGACCACGCATCTGGCTCTCCTTATCTTCACGCGCAGTGAGCAGTATCACCGGAATATGACTGGTGGCATAAGTGGTCTTTATCAGCTTACAGAGTTCAAACCCATCCATACGCGGCATCATTATATCTGAAAGCACTAAGTCCGGCTGCATATCGGCAATCCTCTCCCAAGCTTCCTGACCGTCTGCCACTGCAGCAACTTTAAAACGATCTTGCAAAGCCCTCACAAGGAAATCACGCAACGCAGCATTATCCTCCACCACCAATACTAACATAGCGTTGTCAATAACTTTACCGTCTCCAACACCCGGTTCTTCCCTCGTGACATCAGGAAGCACCTCTTCCACAGCAGTACTATCAGAGTTTACAGGGGCTGTCTTTATGATTTGGCGTGGCAACTTTATCTCAAACGTAGTGCCTCTCCCCTCTTCACTTTCAAAAGAGACACTACCGCTATGCACATCAACGTAACGTTTCACAGATAGTAGACCTATGCCCGACCCTAAGACCTGGGAATTTACAGCATTTTCAGCCCTATAAAACTCCCTGAAGAGTTTTTTCTGCTCTGCCCGTGGAATACCTATGCCTTCATCTTTCACCTTGAGCGACCATTCTTTCTCATCACCCTTAAACGACATTATTATCGCTCCGCCCGTTGAAGAATATTTCACAGAGTTTGAAAGCAAATTATTGACCACACGCTCTATCATACCCATATCGACATCTGCCGTATAGCTTGACACCGGGAATATAGCTTTGAAGGAGATGCCTTTTGAAGTGGCTAACGATTCGTAGGCAGCAGCACGCTTCTTCAATAGTGCCACTAGGTCAACCGAAGCAAAATGTGGCTGCTCAGCTCCGATATCGGCTTTTTCAAAATCAAGCAGTTGGGCAAACGTATCGGTAAGCCGGTCGGTTTGTTCTGTAGCAGTAGCCAGGCATTTTTCACCCCATTCCGAAAGAGCCTCTTCCTTGTGCAATTCTCCGAGAGGAGCCTTTATAAGCATTAGTGAGGTTCTGAGATCATGAGCCATACGGGTAAAAAAGCGTATCTTCTCATAAGTGTATCTCCTGCGCATCCTCCATATATAATGGCGTATCAGAAGAGCGCACACCCCTATTACTATCAAGACAATGAGAGCACGAAACCATCCTGTAGCCCAAAAAGGAGGAGACACCCTGACATCAAGGCTGCGCTGCGACACCATACCACCGTCATACATCTTCACGTGAAGTTTGTATTTGCCAGGACGAAGATTGACATAATTAATGTATGGCACCGGAGAAAGCTCACTCCATTCCTTATCCTGCCCCTCCAACTTCCAGGAATACACCACATTAGTGCTTACGTTGCCCAGAGACAACAAGGATAAGGTGAAAGAGTTGCGCGGATACTCCAAACGTAATTCCGGCAGACTGTCAATCGGCAATGTGAGTGTAGCATCCATATCGTCACGTATGGAACGCCCCGACACTCTGATATCGGAGAAATATATCTTTCCCAAACTTTTAATATCAGTGACCTTCTCAGGCAGGAACGCCACAATACCGTTGTTGGTACCGAATGCCAATTTACCGTCAGGAAGAGTACAGGAAGCGTTTTCGCGGAAAGCCATGCGTGTCAGCAGGTCCTTACCCGGCAAAGGAAGCATAAGGCGGTCAGTTGTATCATAGCAGCTTAATCCGAGTGCCGTGCCTATCCAAAGCTTATCGTCTCTTTTTACCAGACTACGTGTGAAATTACTATGTAATCCCTCATTTGTAGTAAGATGAATATTGTTACCGGTTTTCCTGTCAAGCCCGATCACACCGTTGCCGGAGGTACATATCCACCATATATTGCCATCGACAGTGATATTCTGCACCACATTCTCTCCCATCACTGTCTCTGTCTTCCCGTTTCTTTTATCTATCATTATCACGCCGTCGCCACCACCGGTAAGAATCTTGCCCGGATAAGCCTCCGCAAAGCAGAACACAGGATGCGATTCAAATTTACGGAATGTATTTGTTGAGGGTGAATAGCATACTATATTGCCTCTTGCTCCACCAAACCATACATCTCCTTCGCTATCGGTGAAAGCTGCAAAGACAAACGCACCGTTACCGAAAATCCTGTCATCTTTTTCCGTAAAATGCGCAAGCTCTTTTCCGCTCTCACCATCAAGTACATACACACCGTTGCCATATGTTGTAGCATAGACACGCCCGGTATGATCCTGCGTGAGGGAGAGGAATGACAACTGCCTGCCACCATAGTAATGCTTCCACGGACTATCGGGCTTCTCACGCAGACTTATGCCATCATTGGTAGCTACCCATAGTTTTCCGCTACGGTCACTCATAAGGTAGTTCACTTCATTATTATGCAGCGATGACGGATCATTGATTTGATGCACAAGATGCTCCACGGCGTTAAGCTCAATGTCGGCATATTGCAGACCACCGCTCGTAGTGGCTGTCCAGAGCCTACCTTGAGCATCGGTAAGCATCGCAAACACACTGTTACCTTTCAGAGAAGCCGGGTTGTCGATATTATCCTTGATAACTTCCCGAGACTTACCGGAGGAGGGTTCAATTATTGTTATTCCACCGCCCTCCATACCTACAAGCAGAGTGGCTGAATCAAGAGGAAGTATTGAGCGGACTATAAGTTCCGGTAAATATGCTTCTTTCATCTGCTGTAGTTCTCCCGAATCGAGTCGGTAAGACCAGAGTTCTCCTTGGTAAGTACCCAGCCATACCCTATTGCCGAAGCTGTCATACACACCGCTTGAAATAAAGGGAGCAAATTCTCCGGACATCTTCGACATCTTTCGATTCCGAATATCTACCTTATAAATATCTTTATCCATTAGGGCAAAAAGATGTTGTTTATCAAGCGGAGTAAGATAAGAATAGCCTGTTGTATTCGGGCGCAGACGCTGAAGTTGGTTATCCGAATATATAAAAATACCGATACTCGTACTTATCCATACCTTTCCCTCATTGTCGATGAGAAGATTTGTAACCCAATCTTTATTCCCAAGATAATCCACAAGGGAGAACCATTGCTCAAAACAGTCTTTTACCCTATTATATCTGAATATTTGCCCATTCTGTGTAGAAGCAGCCAAACGTCCCTTATTATATGCCAACTTCACCTGCATCACATCAGACGTTGACACAGGAAGATTGTATCTACGACAATCTGACGGTGTAGCTCTCATAATGCCCATCCTCGAAGCAGCCCACACAAAACCGTCATCGTCGAGAGTCAGCGTAGTGATACCCGACAGCGGGATTCCATTGTCGCCGGACACACTTTCAAATTCCGGCTGGCGACGCAACGAAGCCAACGCCGACAATAAACAACTTATATAAATAAGAAGCACTATTCCTACCCGTCGGCAATAATGTTTCCGACAAGAGATAGCTTTATCCTTTTTGGAGGGTTTGAGAAATGCGAATAATGCATTCAACGAGTTTTTCATATTACTGGTTATGTTATCTTAAACCGTAAAAAGATATATTAAACAGTGGGTAGAGTTGATAACCGAATCACTCATCACCACAAATTTATTTAAAATAATCCATTCGGCAAAAGGCTATGTTACATTTTCTATCACATATGAGATGCGTAGATGTATATTTATCTATTATTATATGAAAGATACCTAAATTTACAAATTTAACACCCCTGATTCTGACTAACTTTGCAAATGTCTCTCTCTTATGTCATTTTACTATTCACCCAATCCGACAGTCATGAAAAGACTCTTGTTTTTACTCCTCGTAGCTTTCCAAAGTGTGTGTCTATCTACTCTGAACGCACAGTTCCATCAGCAACCCGACGAATCCGGACTTCCGGGCAAACGTGGTATCCTTAATGTACGCAGTGCCCAATATCCGCGTCTTCTCCCCGACAACCGGATGGAATTTCGTGTAAAGGCACCGGATGCCAAGAAGGTGCAGATAGACCTTGGCAGGAAATATGACCTCACACGTGATGCCGATGGCGTGTGGACAGGTACAACCGAACCGCTCACCCCGGGTTTTCATTATTACTTCCTGATTGTGGACGGTGTGCAGGTGGCAGATCCGGCAAGCGAATCCTTCTACGGATGCAGCACGCACACAAGCGGTGTGGAAATTCCCTATCCCGACGGCGACACACGTTTCTACACTGCCGACGTGC
>CAMWTL010000105.1 GCA_947177145.1 uncultured Porphyromonadaceae bacterium | reverse complement strand
TTTGAGTTCGTCTAAGTTCATATTATTTCGATTTTGAGATGAGTTTATTTTTAATCCTATGAAGTTTGGTTGCCACATTGTTCCGCTCTATTCCAATGATGTCCGCGATTTCCTCGTATGAATATTCATCGAGCCATAATAGGATGATCGCTTTCTCAATCGGAAGGAGTTGGTTTATCAACTCGTGGAGAGCTGCAAGCTGTTCGGTTTTGTTATCATCCATTTCAGAGGAAACATCTATATTCGATATTTCAAATGGTAGGGTGTCAACCTTTGGCTTATAATTGCGGATAGCCATTAAAGCTGAGTTGACGGCGACGCGATAAACCCATGTGGACAGTTTACTCGCACCCCGGAACTGCTCTAAACCCAACCAAAGGTTGGTGAGTATTTCTTGACGCAGATCTTCGTAAGACACTTTCGAAGTTGCATAGACCCAGCAGACCTTGTTAATAATCCGGGAATGTTCTTTGACAAAAGAATCAAACTCGATGCTTGTTTTTGGTAGACTTTCCATTTTTTTGATGTTTTTGCAGGGTTAGGTGCAAAATTACCTCGAAAAGTTACACTCAACTCAAAAAAAATATTCTTTTAATTAGAAATATATACATTTAATTTCTTGGCATGGGGGATATTTATGGTTCCGAGTTAAATAAGCTTTTGTCTAATTTGTGTTTAATAAGCGGAGGTAGGCTTTGGCTACGGCTTCGGCTGAAAAGCGGGCGTTGACACTCTCGCGCATTTTGCGGAGTATTTCGTTTCTGCTTGAAGCGTCATCCAAGACACTGACTGCCCAAGATATACCCTCTGCTAATCTATGTCCTGCCTCCGTTATGTCGGAGGAATATTCGGCAATGTATCCGGTAGAAAGATGATCTACAATATCCCTTTGTCCTCCTTGGTTGAAACTTACAGGTATACAGCCATATGCCTGAGCCTCTACAAGTGTGCCGGGAAGGGTTTCATAACTCGATGACGACACAAGAATATCGGCACTTTCATAAACTTGTCTGACGGCTTCTTCACCTTTCACCATTCCCAAATGGCGATGTGGAATAGCGATGCCTTCCAAAGCAGCAGGATTCTTTACGTTGCCGAAAGTGACAAGTTCAAGCCGTGAAGTAAGTTCAGGATAGTCAGTTTTAAGCACCCGTGTCATTTCAACCAATGCAGGAAGATTTTTGATGGGATCATCCAAACGTGCCGCTCCAAACAATATGGTTAAACCCTTCTTCGAAATATCCTTTGGCTTCAGATTATCCGGGATATGGAAGGCATTCGGGATAACCGTAATCGATTGCTCTCGTAATAAAGAGCTTTCCGTAGCCTTCTCGGCAAGCCAATTGCTCACTGCCACATATTTGATTTTCTCAGTCAGTTCTCCAAGACGGTGCTTGCGTCTCCAAACCTTATGCGATATATCGTTTTCCCCACCCATCTTTCCCAACAACGGACAGTCGCCACACTCCTTGAGATAGTGGCTACATTCTCCGGCGTGATGACACACACCTGTCATACACCACATATCGTGCATAGTCCACACCACAGGTTTGCCAAGTCGTAGAATCTTCTCTACCCCCTGCAAAGAAAGCATACCTTGATTTATCCAGTTTAGCAAAACAGCATCCGCATCCCTCACTAACGGATGATTCCAAAGCGGCAAACCGTCAGATGCAGTGTCAATCTTAAACAGAGTAGACCGATTCAAACCGTTGGCAATAAAAATCTTTAGTCGCTCGGCAAGAAAACTTTTACGAACCACACGTGATGAGGCAGCCAACTCAACATACGGTGAATCGGTAAGTTTCTCTACCACTAACATACGGGCATCCACACCTATTCCCCTCAACGCCTCCATCAATCGGTGGCTCACAACGGCAGCTCCACCTGTGGAATCACTTTTATTAATAATTACAATCTTCATCTCACGCCTTCCCATTGACCATAAATTCAACTACCAAAATCACCACTCCCCTTAATCCCTCCTAACTAATCACAGCTAACTAAATCCCATTCCTTTTATAAGTGACATATCTGTAGCTGATTCCTTCAGATGTGACCTCAGTGGACTCCACCTCTTCCGGCTTCCACTCATCCGAGTTTAAAGGAAACGGCAATCGTGCATCTGCCTCCGGACATTCCCCGTCAATCTCCGTAAGATAGACACGTGTAGCCAATGGCATAAAAGCTTTATAAATATTCTCGCCACCCATCACAAACGGAACAGCACACGCCTCTTTACCACTATCCTCTTTCGGATATATGCCTTTAAGATCCAAAGAGTGCTTTCCATAGCAAAGCTCGAGTGCCTCTTTCGGCGAAGTAGCAATCTCCGCTCCCGGAGCCTCAAAAGCGGCATTACGTGTAACTACTATATTTCGTCGTCCGGGAAGAGGGCGTTTAGGCAAAGATTCCCAAGTCTTACGTCCCATAATGACAGGATGCCCCATAGTCAACGCTTTGAAACGACGCAGATCAGCCGGTATACGCCATATAAGATTTCCGTCTTTGCCGATAGCGCCGTCCCTGCCCGCTGCAACAATAATATTGACTTCCTTTCTAAGATTACATTTATCCATATGTATGATTATGATATTGTAAACACTGAAATTTGATGTGTATACGTCTGTTGAGGCTGCAAAAATAGGAATAAACCGTGACAATCGAAAATAATAATTAAAAAGTCATCTCATACGAAACGTATTCGGAAGCGTGTAAGACCATCTGAGCCGGTCTCCAAAGAGAATCTGCACAGATGCGAATTAAGCACCTCGCTCACCAAGAGCAGACCGAAGCCATGTCCGGTAGGTTTTGTGGTAAAGAAAGGTACGAAAAGCATCCCGGAGGCTTCGGGACTGATTCCGGGTCCGTTGTCAGTTACAGTGATAGTCGGTCCTTGCTTTTCAAGTTTAAGATTGACTCTACCCCCTTCTCCGGCACTCTCAGCCGCATTCTTTACAATGTTGATCAACGCCTGCTCTATCTGAACAGAGTCCATCATCACCATAATCTCATCTTCCGGAAGACTGATATTAAATTTCGCACCTGTAGCGGCACATATACTCTCAAATGTCGGCAACCAGCTATGCAGCATATAAGTCAAATCTGCATTAACCCTAACAGGCTCCGGAATCTTGACAGCCGAAGCGAATTTCGTGATGAAGGCACCCATATCGCGACATCTCCGCTCACACACCGTAAGAGCCTCCGCCATATCAGCGTCTGAAGTTTCTTGGGCTGCTGTACCTATCACCGTAATCATACTTGCAAGAGAATTATTCACCTCGTGCGCCATCATGCGGATAACCTTCTCATAAGATTTACGCTCGGCTTTCATAACCTCATCGGTAAGTTTCTCCACTAAAATGAAAGGATGGTGGCTGCCCCCCTGCATAAAAGTAAGCCTTGAACAGCGGTAGACCATCGAATCGTTAAGACGAACTACCCTAATCTCCTTGTTGGCAAGCTGCGCAAGGATTGACCCGAGACGCGAACCTGTGGCGGTAAGCAAACTTCCACTCATTTCCTCAGGAGTAACGAATCCAAGGAAATCGGCAGCTGCCCGGTTCCCTCCTTTTATGGCTTCATCCGGCTCTAAAAGTATAATACCCATCGGAGACACGTCTATTAACAACGACAATAAATAGTCCTGCTCACGGAGTTTACGTCGCTCCCGTTTAAGCGACATCATCATACCATTGAAGAGGTCTACTACCTGATCCGCTTCCTTGTCGCCAACGTGCGCAAGACGATTGGTGAAATCCTGCTCCCGAAGCATATATACACCGTTGGCTATTGCACGGAGCGGACGTGTGACTTTCCTATGGAAAATAACTACGAAAATCACACATATCACAGCTACACCCCACACTATTTTATATGCCAAACTCCCTGAATCCAACAATAGTAGAAGTCCTAAGGCGACAAAAAGCAAAATGATGACAAATGAAAATTTACGACTTGCTATCATACATCTTTATTCCATATTTTGCCATACGTCGGTAAAGGGCCTGACGGGTCAAACCCACAATCGATGCAGCGCGGCTCACATTGCCTCCGGTAGTTATCAAAGCGTTCTCTATAGCCACCTTCTCAGCCGATTCAATTTTTCGTAACTTATCGGCAGAAACACCGTCGGGCAACAATCCCTGTGCCTGGAAATGTACCGCATCCAAGCAATTTCCGGGTGTGACAAGAAGGGTACGCTCAATTATATTCGCAAGTTGACGTATATTACCGGGCCATTGCTGACGTTTCAACAGTTCCATAGCTGCCTCTGTCACCTCAGGCATCTGACGGTCTAATGACTTACACGACTTACGGAGAAAATGCTCCACAAGAAGAGGGACATCAGCGCGTCGTTCACGTAAAGCGGGCAAAGTGACAGTAATGAGATTGATACGATAGAAAAGATCTTCCCTAAACGTGCCGTTGTCCATTCTCTCTGCCAAGTCGGCATTGGTAGCACAAATTATTCTCACGTCCGCCCGCCTGGTGCGGCTGTCGCCAAGAGGCTCGTAAGTGTGTTCCTGAAGCACTCTTAGAAGCTTCACCTGCGAATTGAGGTCAAGATCGCCTATCTCATCAAGAAAAATCGTACCTTTCTCCGCTTTGGCAAATCGTCCTACCCGGTCAGCAATGGCTCCTGTGAAAGCTCCTTTACGATGACCGAACATCTCACTCTCAAAGAGCGACTGCGGTATGCCACCCAAATTCACTTTTACAAAAGCCTCCCCCCGACGTTTGGAATTTTTATGTATGGCTTCGGCTATAAGTTCCTTGCCGGTACCATTCTCCCCCATTATCAATACAGGTGCATCCGTCGGAGCCACACGTTCTATGGTGTCAAGAATCGACAATAACACCGGGTCACGTCCGATTATATTCGATCTATCAAATGATGTGGAAGGGGGTGTATCCTCGCTCTTGGCCAAAGATAAGGCAGTAGCAATATGCTCCAACAATATGGCGTTGTCCCACGGCTTGGTGATAAAATCGAACGCTCCGGCCCGCATACCCTCCACGGCTAAAGGGATATTACCCCAAGCCGTAATAAGGATGACAGGGACATCCGGCTGAAACACTTTAATCTGTTTCAGCAAGATTATCCCTTCTACTCCTGAAGTGGAACTCGAGTAATTCATATCCATAACCACAAGGTCAGGACGGGAATTACGCACATAGTCAATTGCCTCTGTCGGTGTGGCCACAGTCTTAACTTCATAGCCGTTGCGTCCGAGCAATAGCTTCAGAGAAAGTCTTATGGAATGGTCGTCATCTACTATCAGAATCATACCTGCAAAATTACTAATTTAATTCCATTTCCATTGATATAAGCTTGTCCATTATTCTGCTTTCAGGGCTATTGCCGGATTTATATGCATACCACGCCGAGCCGGGAAATATATTCCAACAGCCACCATAACCGCCAAGAGACCCCATGCAATGAGAATACACAGTATGAATCGTAGAGGCTCAAAAAACCCTCCTGCATACCACGTGGTAAGCTCATAATGTGCGACTCCATAATCTATGGCAACAGCCACGGGGGTGACGAACAGAAGGAGCAGCTCACCCTCACCGAGTATACGCCGGAATATGTCGCTCCGTGTGGCGCCACACGCCATTCTTAAGGCTATCTCCTTCATACGCTGCCTCGTGCGGAACCAAAATGTACCCAGTATGCCTAAAAATATATTCACGAGCAGAAACAATGCGCAGACTATTGTATTGCGGGTGGCCGCCTTTGGAGCGCTGTTATATTGTTTACCGATAAAATCAAACGACCTTACGGAAGCTATATACCAGTTGCCCACACGCAGGTAGTCGTCAGCATCTGCCATCAACGTCTCGGCAAAGTTCTTGTCTAAGTTATCACGCACTCTCACAGTGACTTCATTGGCATAGGGATAATGAGCCTTGGTAATCAGTGTGAACACTGAGGCTCCATCATAATCATAGGCTGATCTATAATCGCTATAACGCACCGGTTTTACCGTATTTCTCAATTCAAGGGTATCATCATTATCTCTCAACACAATCTGTTTACCATAAAAAGGCTTTAATGATTTTATCCGAGCTTTGGTTTGCAAGGCGTTATCGCTGAGAAGAGCCTTGTTACGTTTAAGGGCTTCTGCAAGGACTTCAGGACTTTCCCCCTCCGCGCCCTCTATTTGGAATACCTTGAAAAAATCCGGCTCAATATTTCGGAGGAGCAATGGCATATCAGCCATGCTGAACGTGTCGATATCCACCTGTATCGAGGAGTTATTGGGATTATAGGGGAAAGAATTACGACTTATAGCAGCTGCGGATATTTCAGGTCGAGCCTTTATCCTGTCGAGAAGAGTCAGAAGATCAGCAGTAGACGCATCGTCATCAGCATATTTCACGTATTCCGGAGAAGCCTCCGAAACAGTCCTGACATCCAAAAGATAGCAATGCTCCGCATTAAAGCCGAGGGGTTCGTTGATCGTGGCGAGAGTTGTGTATATCTTGTCGGTGAGCACAAAAAGCACCACACTGACTATAAGCAATTCTATGCCCATCCAGATGTTTGTGCGCCACTCGTTGCACATCTGTACGAGTAATTTTCGTTTCATATTGTTGTCATTTGTTATGCCCGATGAGAGCGTTTACGATTTTTGAGCGTGATGCCTGCCAAGAGGGGATGAGTGCTGAAAGAAGATTGAGCAGGAAGCAGAAGAAGAGAGCCGTGCCGAAAACCGACATATTGAAAATCATATCAAATCTGAGACCTGACACTTCGCCTTCGGGAGCAAGCACACTTTTTCCCCCAAGAAATATAAAAGCCACACTTAGCAAAAGCCCTATCAGACCCGCAACCAAAGTGATTATAAGATTTTCTATAAACATATCAACCATTATGCTGAAGCTTGTTGCCCCGAAGGAACGTCTGACGCCAATCTCTTCTCTCCTCCGGCTAAGACGGCTTTGGGTCAAGCTGCTCAGATTGATGGCAGGTATCAGTAGAAGGATTGTATAGACTATCAGATTATGACGTTTCACAGCTCCCATATCCGGATCTGTATTGCGCCATTTGTGATTTACGTAGGTAAATTGGTCGTATGGATACTGATGTCTGTAAAATTCCCAACCGCCAACCTTCACCTCATCCTCGAATTTATCCCAAACCTCTTTGTATTCCTCCCGTATCTTCGGGAAATCGGATTTATCACGTGCTAAGATAATTGCACCTAAAGGACCCATATACTCGCTCCAGGTAGTTTTATCAATTCCGTTGGAAGTAAGAGGTATCCATAAATCCGCGTGGGCGAAAGAAGCAAGGTTACTCACATCGCGCACCACTCCACATACCCGATAAGACACATGGTCAATCATAAAGTCCCGTCCAACACAGTCCGAAGTGTCGAATAGCTTACGGGCAAGAGACTCGCTTAAGACAGCTACCTGGTTGCCGGCTTCGACCGACGCCTTATCATATGGATGTCCACTCACAAAGGTGAAGTCCATAACTTTCCAGAAGCCGTCATCTGTACCCCGCAGTATAGCACCGAAAGGTGTCTTCCCTTTTACGGATAAATGGCTTTCACCGACAAAGGGGGTAAAGGCAGCCACAGCTTCCGGTGTGGTCATCTCATAGAATGTACGACGTATAGTGTGATAAGCCATCGGACCGGTAGATGAATTTCTTTCGGGTGTCGAACCCCAATCTTTATTTCCCAATGATGCCGTGACTTGAACAAGCCATCGGTCGCGGTTGCTTTCCGGAGCAAATGGAGCCAACTTTACCTCATCTATCATAAAAATTATCATTATCAGGAAGATGGCAAGTGCCGTGCCTCCTACACTTATGGCACTTAAAAGAGGTTGCTTGGTGAGCGAACCCCAAGCCTGCTTGAAATATCGTTTTATTGACATAGGTCATATATTTTTATAAGTCATATTGCCATTTCATATCCCTGCTAAAGCTCATTACGCATTGTCACATTACCTGACAGCCGTCGAAGAAACGGATTATACGGTCGGTGCCCCGAGCTTGCTCCTCATTGTGGGTCACCATCATTATGGTGCGCCCATCCTCCTTATTGAGAGTATGGAGAAGGTCCATAACTTCGCCGCCCATCTTTGAGTCGAGATTTCCCGTAGGCTCATCGGCAAGTATAATCTCCGGATTACCCACTATTGCCCGCGCTATGGCTACCCTCTGACACTGACCCCCGGACAGCTGCGATGGCCTGTGCCTAATACGATGGCTCAATCCGACACGTTCCAACACCTCAACCGCACGTTTCTGACGCTCGGACTCGCTCATCCTCCGATAAACCAACGGAAGCATTACATTGTCAAGCACATTTAAAGTATCAATCAGATGGAAACTTTGGAATACGAAACCTAATTTCTCATTTCGGAAAGCCGAGAGACGGAAATCGTTAAGCCCTATGACATTAGTGCCGTCGATTATAACCGAGCCGGAGGTGGGGTCATCAAGCAGACCAACGATATTAAGTAATGTTGACTTTCCACATCCGGAAGGACCCATAATGCTTACAAATTCTCCTTTGTCGATGTGGAGATTCACATCCTCAAGTGCTTGGGTCTCTATCATATCAGTAGAATAGACCTTATTTACGTTCTTTAAAGTTATCATTCTTTGAGCTTTATTTAATCAGTTATTGTCTATTGTCGTTGCTATAAATTCTACACCAGAGTTAATCTTAGTATTGGCATACAGTTCTATGCTATAGTTAAAACGAGGGAGCAGATTGTTAATAGGCGAGACAGCATTGTTTTACGGAAGATAATCACTATATTAACGCACTCTCAGACTCTTCAAGTCCTTGAAATCACTCATATCAGAAACTACAACCCTATCGCCGGGACGCATACCGCTCACCACTTCTACAAATTCATAATTGGAATCGCCAAGCTTCACATCCCGCTTCTCCAATTCTTTATTGTCGGAACTGATAAAGAAGAGACCATAAGTGCCCGGACCGGTGTAATATGACCCATTCGGAATGCGAACAGCCTCATCCACCACGTCGCAACTTATATAGACATCTGTCTTCAACCCGGAGCGTAAGCGAGGATGCGCATCATCATCGAGGCGCACCGTGAAACTTATCACCCCGTTATGCGACTGAGGTGTGAGATTCGACACCGTACCGGCAATCTTCTCTTTGCCTATACGCACTATTGCACGGCTACCGACCGCCACCCTGTTAGCATAGGAATCAGAAATCTCAGCATTCACACGAAAATGATTCAAATCGGAAATCACAGCGATCTTCTGCCCCTCCGTCACCTTCTCACCAATCTGGTCAAGGATAAAGGTAAGTGTAGCCTCACGGGGAGATTTTATACGGGCATCGTCAAGGGTTCGGCTCATCTCACTGAGGTCATTCTGAGCAATGTCTATGTCGAGGTGCTTCATATCGTCGCCGGCTTTGGCTACCCTCTCTTCATTGGCTAATTGCTCCTTCAGTTGTTGCAGCTCAAGCATACCGGTCTTCACGGCAAGCTCTGCCTGACGTATACGGTCGCCTGTGCCGGAACCTATGCTGTCAAGGTATCTTTCATTTCGCAGTTCACCTTCGAGTATGCTGAGAGACATCTCCTTTACCTTGACCTGCATCTTCAGATCGCTCAGGCGTGTGCCGGAATTCACACGTTGCTGTTCAAGTTCGTGACGCTTCATAGCAATCTGGTTGGAAAGTTTCTTAACTTCCGTCTCCGTACTCTGAAGATCCAGACGAAGCAGAGGAGTGCCTATACTTACAGAATCGCCCGCCTTGCAATATATCTCAACTATACGGCTATTGATAGGCGAGGTGATTATCTCCTCG
>CAMWTL010000104.1 GCA_947177145.1 uncultured Porphyromonadaceae bacterium | reverse complement strand
GGTCAGCCTACGCTGCTGCCGGGGCGTACTTCGCCTGTGGGACCGATCACCACGAGGCGACCGTCGGCATCCTCTGCGCTGAGAATCATACCCTGGCTCTCCACTCCCTTGAGTTTGCGCGGTGCGAAGTTGGCTATGAAGCATACCTCCTTACCTACAAGGTCTTCGGGCTTATAGTATTTGGCTATGCCACTCACGATGGTGCGACCGCCCATACCATCGTCAATCTTGAATTTCAGAAGTTTGTCGGCTTTGGGTACCTTCTCACATTCCAGCACCTTGCCAACCCTGATGTCAAGTTTCTCGAATGTCGGGAAATCTACGGTCTCTTTCACCTCCACTGGTTTCCAAGCGTCGAGGAGATTCTTCTCCTTGGCATCCTGAAGCTTCTTCACCTGAGCCTCCACCACGGAGTCGTCGATCTTCTCGAAGAGGAGTTCGGGTTTGCCGATCTCCACACCGTCTGCCACGAGGTTGAACTCACCTGCCATACTCCATTTAAGTTCTTTCAGGCGCAGTTGCTCGGCAAGTTTCGCAGCCATGAAGGGTGTAAAGGGTTCGAACACCACGGCAAGATTGGCACATATCTGAAGAGCCATATTGAGGATAGTGGCAGTACGCGCCGGGTCGGTCTTGATCAGTTTCCAAGGCTCTGCGTCAGCGAGATACTTGTTGCCGATGCGTGCAATGTTCATAGCATCTTTCAGACCCTCGCGGAATTTGAAGTGGTCGAGATTGTCAGATAGCGACTTCACCGATTCCTTCACATCGTGGATTACCCATTGGTCAGCCTCCGTAAGCTCACCGGCTGCCGGAACCATACCGCCGTAGTATTTATGCACAAGCACAGTGGCACGATTCACGAAGTTGCCGAGGATAGCCACAAGCTCGTTGTTGTTGCGTGCCTGGAAATCTTTCCAAGTGAAGTTGTTGTCCTTCGCTTCAGGCGCGTTGGCGGTGAGCACGTAGCGTAGCACGTCCTGCTTGCCGGGGAGTTCGCGAAGGTATTCGTGAAGCCACACCGCCCAGTTGCGCGATGTTGAGATCTTATCATCCTCAAGGTTAAGGAACTCGTTGGCTGGTACATTGTCAGGAAGGTTGAAACCGCCGTGAGCCATGAGCATAGCCGGGAAGACGATGCAGTGGAACACGATGTTGTCCTTGCCGATGAAGTGGAGCATACGTGTCTCAGGGTCTTTCCACCATTTCTCCCAGTCGTCGGGAGCCGCGTCGATGGTGTTGGAGATGTAGCCGATAGGTGCGTCAAACCATACGTATAGCACCTTTCCCTCGGCTCCCTCCACAGGCACGGGGATACCCCATTTGAGGTCGCGGCTCACGGCACGGGGCTGCAGACCCATATCGAGCCAAGACTTACACTGGCCGTAGACGTTGGGGCGCCATTCCTTATGGTCTTCGAGAATCCATTTGCGAAGCGTCGGTTCCCACTTGTCGAGGGGGAGATACCAGTGGCTTGTCTCGCGGAGCACCGGTACGCTTCCTGAGAGGGCAGATTTCGGGTTGATGAGGTCGGTGGCGTTGAGCGACGTGCCGCAGGCCTCGCATTGGTCGCCATAGGCATGCTCGTTGCCACAGTGGGGGCAGGTACCTGTCACATAGCGATCGGCGAGAAATTCCCCTGCTTCCTCATCGTAGAGCTGCATAGAGGTCTTCTCCACAAACTCACCCTTATCGTAGAGGGTGCGGAAGAAGTCGGAGGCAGTCTTGCGGTGGGTCTCGGAAGTGGTGCGTCCGTATACGTCGAAAGATATGCCAAGCTCCTCGAAGGAGTCTTTGATAATCTTGTGGTAGCGGTCAACGATGTCCTGGGGTGTGACACCCTCTTTCTTTGCTTTGATGGTGATAGGCACACCGTGCTCGTCGCTGCCGCCCACAAACATCACCTCCTCACCTTTGAGGCGGAGGTAGCGGGCATAGATGTCGGCAGGCACGTATACTCCGGCAAGATGGCCGATGTGTACGGGGCCGTTGGCATAGGGTAGAGCCGATGTGATCAGCGTGCGTTTGAAATTCATGCTTTGTTGGTTTATTGTATTTTGTTGGTTTAAACTTTCCTAAGGGGATAGGAGAGGGGTTTATTTTGCAAAATTAATCATTTATCGGCAAATATCAGTTATTCATACCTTAGAACATTGTGTAACGGGCACGTCCGGTAGGGCGGTTGGTGCGGTAGGGGTCGGATACGACTACACGGCGCGGCATATCCATCTCCATGAAGCAGATATGCAGCCCGATTGCCCGTGTCATAAGAATGTCGTCGTGCCGTCCGGGGAGTGCTCCGTAGCTTCCGTTGGAACGCTGCTCATAGGTGAGATATTCGTCGAGACAATCCTCGTCGCGCTCCACGTACACCCCCTCACGTATCGCCTTCACCAGTCCTGAAATTATCATCGGCTTTGTGGCGGTGTTGGTGTGGAAGCCATATTTGCGCGGCAGTCCCTGCTGTACGTCTTCCACGCTCTGCTTACGGGCATAGAGATTTGGGTAGGCTTCGCGTAGTTGGTTGATTATGAATGATGACTGGTCGCCGTCAACGAGTCGGGCAGGGTCACGTGTGTCGAGTGTGTTGCTCTCGATCACAAGAAGGGCATTGTCATAGTAGGTAGCGATGCGTGCGGCGTTCCAGGCGAGAAGGTCGATGTCGGTGTGTCCGCGCCATTGTGCTGCCACTTCCGGCAGCTTGCCACTCTCCATCCCGTCGCGGTCGAACACCGTAATCACCGACCAGTCGGCGTGGATGCTGCGCCCTCCGATGTCTACCACTACCAAGTAGCGGTTGAGAGTCTTGAAACCCTGTTGAGGTATTGCTCTGTCTTTCCATATCTTCAAGCCACCGTTGGAGTCGGGATTGAAACGAACATTGCGCAGCGATTGAGGTCCGCCGGGTGCGTCGCCGTCAATCTCCCCTTTACGCGGTGTGATACGACAACCCTCCCTTAGAGCCTCCACTTGGTATTTATCGAATACCCTCGCTCCGGAGTGTACGAATGCCTCGATGTCGTCCGAAGGATATTCGGCTGCCATAAGTCCGTGGTCAGAGTATTTTGACCGTTCATTAACATACCAATTCAGGGCTTCGAGCGTCGCACCCCGTTCCCAAAGCCACCATAGGTAAGCGCCCGGCTGGCGGCGTGAACTCGCTGCTAACTTAGCCTCGCGTCCCTCAATCAATTGCCGGGCAAAGCTTTCGGCATCATCGAGCGGTTCGGAATATTGGTCGATGTCATACCAGCTCACGAAGAGCGACCGGAACTGGCTCTCTCCGCTCTTTGCCGACTCATATTCACGGTGGAAGAAATTGCCCGTGCCGTTGGCAGTGGATTCGAGCACAATCATAGTCAGCGGCTTGAACAGCACACCCGAACAGGCGGCTCTCATAATCTGTTCGGGCGTGCGCAGGCGTGTGGCTCTCCAAATCCCCACTTCGGAGCAATGCACAAGGTTATAGTCTCCCCCTCGGCAGGAATCGGGTCGCTCCGCAGAGCCTAATTTCACCTTGCAGTTACGGCTCACCACCCTGAAAGCACCCTTGGAATCACCGGCGTTCTCCATACGCCGACCTTTCGGAGGTGCTTCTCCCTCATCTGTGAGAAGCCAGTCGGGATAATTGGTAAGCATACGGTCAAACATATCCTTTATCTCGTCGGTGGCGATGCCTTGATGTGCTATAATCAGGGAATTTAATCCGACTGCATGAACCATCTGGAGCCAAGCCATATAAAGCTGCACACAGGTGCTCCCACCCCATTGCCTGGCTTTCAAGACGATAAGACGTATGGGTTTTGATTCACGCCGCATGGCTTCAAGAGTGGCTACGAGGCGGCGTTGCGGACGGTTGAGGGTGAAGAGAGTGTCGGCACCCCCTCCCTTGGGCTTTATATACACAAAGGAGGCTGCCCAATAGGGGAAATCGTGGAGTATGCGGCAGCGTATGAAACGTCGCTCCACAAGGAGGCGGCTCTCATCAGAGGGCACCAGTCCTAACACATCACTTATATAGGTGTCTACCGACCCGCTGATTTCGAGAGCGCGTATCATCGGGTCCGCCAACATTTCCTTGGGAATCCATATCTTTCCACCTTGTAAACCTTTGACTGAATATTCCACTCTGTCGGGGTCGTCCGGATCTCCTGCCACGGGGTCGTAAGGGGTGTTGATGAGCGCGAGACGTCGGGCATTCTCGGCGAGGATGTCGGCAGGGGTCATTTCAGGTTCCTTTCCAGACGCGCACGTCTCTTTTCCGCATATATCACTATCTTTGCACGGTGCCACGACATATAGTTGTGTGGCGCCGGCTGATTTACCACCTCTTCCACCAATTCACACACCGGCGCATCCGGTCGCTCCTCTTTCAGTGCTTTCACACGTCGGAATATTTCGCGATACATCTCGCGTTTCTCCTTAAACATCTCGCCCAATATCCTCTCGACTTCAGAATGATCATTCTCATTTTCTGCTTTGAGCAGAGCAGCTATCACCACGGCTGCCCTATGCTCGCTCACCCAGAAGCGGGGCGCGGGTTGCTCGGCAGCTCCCTTGAAAGCCTTTTCAATGTCTACTTTTGATTGTCTTGCAATTTGCTTTTTGAAATGCTCTACAAGCATTGCGTTGCGCTCCGACGTGAAGTCGGAAACGGAGTTTTTCTTTTTCATAATTTATAATTTAAAAAAGGGGGATTCGGGTTATGCCGTATCGTTACGACGCTGCAAAGTTATATTAAAAGTTTCAAAATAACAATAGCAATGCTAAATTTATCCATAATTTTGCAACGTGAAAGTTAAACGAAGTATTAACCACTTAATTTTTAACCAATGAAGATAGACAGAAAATCGATCCTCGAATTTCTCCGCTCCCTCTTCCGAAAGGAGAAGGTTGACACGGCGGATCTCCCTACAACCTTGTCGGAGGAGACGGTAAAGCGGCTCACAGACCGCGCCCTCGGTGAAGACCACGCTCCCACAGATGAGAACAGTGCCGAAGAGTGTGGGGAAGGAGATAAAGCCCCGGTACAGTCTGATGCTAAGGAGAGCTGTCCTTATGCTACACGGCGTGCCATTGTGGAGTCGATAGCGGAGATACGCCGGTTTGCCGAGGAAAACAAGCTTGCCGCCTCCGTGCTGAAGGCGCTCCTTTCACTGCTTGCCGAGATTGCCCTCGGCACATTGAAAGGGAAGGTGAGCCGGCACATTCTCGAAACACTCCTCCGTGCCGTAACCTATGAATTGGATATGGAGTCGCGTTATCCGGTTGATGACGACGGACTTCCGCATATCAACGGTCCGCTCTACCGCCCCGACGGCACCAGCATCTTCGACGTGGCAGCAGAAGCCCGCAACTAACTAAACCCTAAACCTTAAACCATTATAAACCCTAAATCAAAATGGACACAACAGTTAACAACATCGCGAATGTCACCGGCGGCATCGGTGCCGGCAACTTCATCGAATCTGATATAGATTCGCAGCTCTTCCGTTTCAACAACGACGACACACCCCTTATGAACCTTATGCTACGCGCAAAGCGTGTGAAGGTCAATAGTCCCGAAGTGGATCACTACATGATCGACGAACCTGCCTCATACGTCACCACCGTCACGCAATGTGGCGGCGTAGGCAATACCGTGGCTACTCTCAATATCCCGGTGTATGACCGTTTGGCTGTGAAGCCGCACTTCACACTTCTTGTAGAGGGGGTTGACGGCTATGACGAGAAGGGGAAAGTCACTCCGGGACGTAACCTGATGCTATACGTGACCGAGCGCGAACAAGGCTCTAATAATCCAATTGTGATCGCTGTCAACGGTGAGCGTGCCAACAGTGGGGATGAGACTACCCTCGTACCGACGATTCCTAAGGGTGCGCGTCTTACTATCCTCGCAAATTCCCTCTACGAGACACAGAAGGAGGTGGAGCCGGATCTTATGGTGCCGCAACCTACTCGCGTATATCTCCAGAAAAGGGGGATGAACCAGGTGGTGAGCGATTATTTCGAGAGCCAGAAGAAACGTATACCCTTCACAAAGTCGGTGATAGCAGAGCAGGCTATAGCCAATTTCAAGGTGAGAGGCAACCGCACGCTCTGGGCTGGACGCGGCGGCAAATTCGTGGTCTCAGCCGATAAGATGGGGCTCCAGACTGTCTACACCACGGAGGGAGTGCGCTGGCAGATAAGGTGTGAGATGCAGGCTCCGGTAGAATGGACTGTGAACCAGGTTATAGCTCTTGCCAAGATGTTCTTCACCGGTGAGGATGTGCCGCGCACCGCCATACTTCTCGCCGGTAAGAATCTTCTCGAGGCGATACAGCACATCGACTATACGAAGCATCCTGAGATACAGATTGCCCCCAAGGTCAATTCCTTGGGGTGGACGGTGACCAACTTCCACACTGTCTTCGGCGACATCGAGATAAAGCGAGAACCTACTCTCGACGGTCTCGGCTGGAGCAATTCCGGTGCGCTGATAGGGGAGAACCGTCTCGTACACTATGTCTATTCTTCGGAGCACACCTTCTCCGACCGTGTTGACGGCGAGGAGGCTGTACGTAGTGGGGTGCTGATATGGGATGCCTTGGCGCTCAAAGGCTCATGCCACATATGGATAGATGGCGAAGGCACAGCCGAGGCTTCCGGCGACATAAGCAGATGGAGCCTCTGGGAAAGTGCCGAAGCACCTTCGGGAAGCAATGTCTATGACGGTGCACGCTTCTATCTCGTAGTCGATTGCCCCGGGATGTCTCCCATAGCCAAATGCGGACAGATGTGGGAAGCTGTCAGCAGCGACTCCGGTTTCACCTGGCGCCAAGTGAAAGGCGAACTCTAACCACTAACTAAACCCTAAACTCTAAACCCTAAACCCTAAACCATAGAAGTATGCCCAAAACCTATATCGCTCCGGGTCTTCTTGACCTGCGTCTCGTGCTCCGCGCCGGGACAGCCTGGATAACAGTGGATTTCAAAGGCAACCGCTCGTCGGGCTACGGCGAATATTCTGCCAAGTTTACCACTGATGATTCCTCCCTGCAATATCTGATTGAAAAATCGCCTGAGTTCCAAACCGGACGTATCTATCTCCAAGTTTGATCTTACCTGCCGTATGCTTGACGATCTGCTTATACAGATGGGCGCCGACCCCCTTATGGAGGGGGCGGCACCCGAAGCTCTCCGCAGAGCGGTTATGGGGGTCAGAAGATGGAAATCGCTGCCCCCGACGATGCTGACGGCTGATTCCGAAGGGCGGGTAATATTCACATTGCCCGATGATTTCCTGATGCTGCTGAGTATGCGCCTCGACGGGTGGGAACGCCCCGTGCGTGAGGTGCTTGAGCCTACCAGTTGGCTCTATCGGCTCCAGTCGGCGCGTTGGACCGGTCTTCGCGGCACACCTCAACGGCCCTTGGCATTCTTTACAGCCGACGATGAGGGGCGGCTTGCCTTAGAGCTGTTCAGCTCCGCGCCCGGTCTGCCGGTGGAATTGGTGGAGTTTCTCTACCAGCCCATTTCCTTTCCACCCGACGTCACATCGTAGTCACCGGATAGTAATAGCTGATAATCCGGTAGATGCCGAAAATGCTTTCTGTGGGAATATGAAATGGCGGGTACTGAGAATTGTAGCTACAGGCTTCTATATAGTCGTCCCCCTTTTCAGATGGGCGCACCACCTTGAGATACACGCCGTTCTCGGTGTCTATCACCAAGGGGTTTCCCCAGGGTATGAAAGCCCGCTCATTGATTCTCGCCAATATGGCTATGACGCCGTTGTGGATCACCGGTTCCATACTGTCGCCTGAGATGGGAATTGCCAAGTCTGCTCCCTCTATAGATATGGGCAGCAGCTTACATTCCCTCGGATCAATGCCCCTTGAATATGCCTGGAGCGATCCTGCATACGCCTCCACGGGTAGCAGAGGCACAAAATGCCCGGAGCCTTTCTGTTCATCGCGGTTCTTATCGTCTGCCGGAAGATACATCTCTCCCTCCCCGTATAGGAGCCAGTCGCGGTTGAGCTTGGGATATAGTTCGATAAGTTTGGCTACCCTTGCTTCCGGAAGCGATTTGCGCATAGTGCTGACGTAGGCTTCCGACATTCCCATCTTCCGGGCAAATTCAGCTTTGCTTATCCGCTCTGCTTTTAAGAATTGCAGAAGTCGTTCCTTTACAGTCTCCATAATTTTAGATATGCTATGATTGTACTTTTATTTAGGTTTGACTTTGCAAAGTTAAATAATAAATTAACAAAATCAAAATTATGCTTAACAAATTGGAATTATGAAAGAGATTTCTTTGAGCGTATCACGCTCCTGGCTCTACGGAGAAGTGGCACGCACTGCCGCCTATCTCGGTGTGAAACAGGCTCCTGCCGACCAACCGGGTGAGCATTTCGACCGCCTTGCGGTGATCGACGGCGACAAGGCTCTGCTTGACCGCCTCAGCAATGAAGCAGCCTTGGCTTTGGTGGAGCATATAAAGAGTTGCGTCGCTGCGATAGACCTTGGCGAGGAAGTGATCACTGTGTCGCTCTCACTCAGCGATGCCTACGACAGTTGCCTAACGGTGTCGGTGACCGGCAATTTCGAAGCTTATATGGCTGCTTTTGTCACTGCCCGCTGGCTTCGGCTCACGTTGCCGGCGAAGGAGGAGGTGTGGATGGCAGAGTCACGCAGGTTTCTCAACGAGATTGCCTCTGCGCTATACCACCGTAATCCTCCCCGCCGACATACTTAAATCATCTGTTACCCCGCCGACACGCTTGAATTTCGGTGTCCCCAAATTAGTTAAATCTTAAATTTTATAAAAATTATAATAATATGCATTCAGTTACAGTTACCCTCAGTGTCGCTGAGATGGTGTATGACATCCAGAACAAGACCTACCTCACAGGCAAAAGCCGCAGCGACGGATCAAACCACGCCCTCGTGGCTGCCATGCAAGCCAATGACGATGATGAGAACGCCAACCAAATACTGCGCAGCATGTCGATGGCTTTCTCCAATCTCAAGAACAAGCTCGGTGAATACCTCGACCTCAACGTGCCTACTGCCTCCAACGGATTGATAGAGGCAGGTTCGAATCTTGAGTTGTCGCTCCGTATGCCCTCCAACTTCAACCTTGCCACGGTAGATACCATCGCTGCGGCTGCCCACCAGTATATAGTGTCGGTGGCGGTGAAGGATTGGTTTACCATCACCCATAAATCGGATGCGTCGGAATATTCCGTGCTTGCCGATGCCAGCTTGGCTGTGATCTCCGAGGCAGTGAGCAAACGCTCGCGTCCCGTGCGTCCCGTTCCGGATAAGGCTGATTAAGTCCCGTTCCGTATAAAGGCTGATTAACCGGAAATATGATTGACTGGAAAATTTATAATATACCTATAATGTTATGAGAAATCTGTATAGCCGTAAGGCTGTGCTCTATGATGTCGCCAACCTCGCATATGTGGTTGGCGATGTCCGTGAAGGGGAGTACACGGCACATTCCCTTCACCATACGTTTGACATCTGTGCTCCCGGAAACATTGACCGGGTAAACCGAGTGCTAAATCTTGCCATAGCCGAAGTGGAAGCTATCGTGAATCCACCACACGGCATATCAGGGCGTGGTATAATCCCTCGCTCACGCGGTACTTCAGGGTACGATAAGGTTTATAGGGGTATGGAGAAGCTGCTGCGAAATCTGGTGCATGAATATCTGGTGGCACGAGTGCTATACGATTGGCTTACCGTAGCTTTCCCGCCGGGTCTGTCTGCAAATGGCACCAGACCGTCAGCAAATGTCAGCGGAAGCTCCTCAAAAGTCGCCTCCGACGATGTAATAAGCATCTGGAAAGAGAAAACCTCCGAAGCCCGCAAAGCACTTGAAACCGC
>CAMWTL010000103.1 GCA_947177145.1 uncultured Porphyromonadaceae bacterium | reverse complement strand
TCTTTTCAAAGGCATATAAATAGCTGTGACCACGCCAAACTCAGAAGCGTATCAATGCTATGGATAAGTCAGATTCAGAAGAGTACATTAATACTACGGAGAAGCCAGATTCAAAAGCGTATCAATGCTATGGACAAGCCAGATTCAAAAGCGTATCAATGCTATGGACAAGCCAGATTCAGAAGCGTGTATCAATGCTATGGACAAGCTATGAAAAGAGATTCTTTTCAGAAGTATAGATTAAAGCTATGAAAGTTGACACTGTAGAATTTGCAATCGCTGTAAAACAGATAGTGGCTGCCATCCCGAAAGGGAAGGTAGCCACTTATGGTGATGTGGCTGCGCTTGCCGGTGCTCCGTCTCACGCACGTCTTGTCGGGAAAATACTCGGGGCAATTGGTATGGACTCCCCTATACCATGTCATAGGGTTGTCAATGCTTCAGGACGTCCTGCCCCACATTGGCTTTCGCAGACACCACTGCTCCGAAATGAAGGAGTCAGATTCAAATCAAACGGAAATGTCGATCTCTCCTCCCATCGCTGGAATCCAGATCCCGATTTCTAATCCCTGTTTAAATCTGCGACAGGATTGAGGGATCTTTTATCTTGATATCTTCTGCGAAGAGGAGTATCTTGGAGATTATTTCCGCCGTCTTCGGATCTTCATCGAGGAACGGTAGGAAAATCCGTCCCCTGCCTTGTGAATGGATAGGCAAGACCGCAATCTGGGCACCTCCCTCTTTATGGATTACACCGCTGCCAAGGTGTACGTTGTAATTTCCCAATTCTCCCTTTATCTTTGCGAAATTACCCTCTACCGACACATTTTCTATACCAAACATCGGCATAGCATGTTCAACAATCACACGGCGCATCTCTATGGTAGAGTGACTTGTCTCCGGATCTACACCGCCTGCGTGAGCCACACTGACCACAAGGTCAACATCACGCATTATCTCAGAGAAAACAATCGGATCGACATCAGCTATTTTCTTATCCTTAAAGCTACGCCTATCATAGAATGCCACATATTCTAACGTCGGCGGTTCTATGTCCGAGGGGGAGAACCAATCCGCCAAAGCATATATCACAGCCGTCACATCACCGTGGAAACATACTTTCTCCAGACCATTCTCATAGTCTACAATCCATTGTCTCTTTTTCAACAGACCTACTGTGCGAGCCGGCATAATCTGATTACCGGCATAACGCATCGACTGAGACTTAAGCTTCTCATCTTCAGTGGGCACATACAGCTCTCTAAATACCTGCTTAAAGGGCTGTCTCCAACGACGTTCAAACAGTGCCGACTGGTAATCACTCCAAACTCCGGCTTTCTTCATATCATAGGGATGGGCAATCCGGATATTGTCATCCGGTAAGATATCCATAACCTCACCATGAGCAGACACCAAGCTATAGCCATCTTCTCCGGGGAAGCCAAAGGCGCTATCTCCCTTCACCATTACAAGGCGTGAGAACATTTCCCATATAATAGGATTTTCGCGCAATTGAGCCATCTCAGCACCGGTGAAATATGATGCTTCCACCATTGATTTCTCCAGCAATGCCCTGCCATGCACATGTTGTTCTTTCAGCTGTTTATAGACAGCTTTCAGGTTTTCTATATACTTATCTTTCTTCAAGCGTGAAGGTATACTTTGCAGACGTTTACCCTTGCTCTCCAATATCAGTTCAGGAATGGCTTCCCCAAGCGAAATATAAGCCGTTACGCCGTCAATATCTTTTGGAGTTAAATATTCAGCAACCTCTTTTACCAGATCCGCTTCCATGCTCCAAGTAAGACGTGTGGAATCTCCGTAACCTGCCGTACGGGCAAGATTGTCAAGAGCAAGCTTCACAGCCCTACCCTCACTTGCCTGACGCTGGGCACCGAATTGTTTGCTCTCCTTAAGGAATTTGTTAAGCAGGGCATAACGCTGACGCAAATCTTTAAGGCGGTTACGTCCAAGCGGAATAAGACTATAGGCTACCACCGAATCTTTGTTACGCTTATCTACAATCTCAGCAGTAACCTCTTTGACTTTCAAATTTCCTAACACAGCATCCGACAACTTTCTGGAACGAGTATGGCGATTACCTTCAGATATATATTTGGCAGCATCATAAACCACTTCAAATCTCTTTTTGCCAAGTAATCGGTAAACCTCATGGAACCATGCCGGATCAAAAGCACCATCGGCAAAATCTTCCGGAGCCACAGATGTGAAGCGTGAAATATACGATTTTTCATTCTCATTAAGATTCTCACCGGTATGGGCAAGAAAATAATAAGCAGCACTGGTAAGACCTTTCCAGCCGATTGCTTTCTCTACAAGCTCAAGCCAACGTGGAGAATAAAGAGCCGCTTCCACAAGACGCTCATTGCTTATTCCCGCCTCCTCTGCCATCTGTCTCAGACGCTCTGAGGTGTCACCCTTAGCCGGACAACTGACATGGAGGAACCAACTGAACATGCTACGTTTGCTATCGCCCATCCCATAGAAATTACCTATCGGTTTATCTTTACCAAGACCTATGAGAATCTTTATAAGATAATCAATTCCCGGAATCACCATAATCTCCTTAGCAAGCGAAGATACAACAGTTGGTGTGTCACCTCGTTGCAGCTCAATATCTAAAATACGATCAACAGCAATATTGACAAGCACACATTCCTTAGGAGCAAGACGTGGGTTATCCTTCTGGTATGCATAACGTTTTGTGGCATCCGGAAGATGGCTCGTAAGTTCTCTCACCATCGAAGGAGAATCTTCCCGACCAAGCATCTCATGCCAAAACTCATTGTCAGTTATAAGCCCCAAACGCCATAGGCGTAGGTATTCCACAGGATTTATAGAGTTGAAGCACTTCTTATAACCTCTGTTCTTATAGAAGACATAACGTGCTGTAAAGGATTTCAAGAACAATTTATCATCCATCTTATGCCAGTTCTCTTCCAACATCTTAGTCAAAGCATAGAATGGCATAATATTATATATAGCATTGATATTCTTATAATCCCTTTGTTTATTATCCTGTTCGTAAGTGGCTATCATATCAGGACTACTAATCTGCATAGCTACTTCAGTCATAACATCAGCAGCAATATTCCATGTATCGGGGGCACTTCCATATGAGTTAAAAAGCCCTATAACCACAGTCAGAGCCAAATCATAGTATTCCTTCTTCCTCAACTCACCCATACTTTCTTCATGAAAAGCCTTTCCAAGAAGAGATTTCATAAGTGTAAAGAAATTCAAGTCAGCTCTATGTGCATCTATATTGGCAAGATACAGACGTAATATATCCGCTGATGACCCTATCTCTTTTCTATAGAATTCTTTCCAAAGTTCGGGGTTTACAAGAGAATCCACATCATTGCCATAAGTATTCATTATAATCCTATTACCCAATCTTCTAACATTACCCCATGTATCCACAAACTCAAAATCTGCATTCTCTTCTATAAGATCCATCAACTTCTGCATCAGTTTCTCCGCCCTCTTCTCGTCGGCAAAAATCAAAGATTTCTCGATACTGAATTTTTCCGGTTTCCTAACCTTAAGATTAAGGTCATCTGAGGGATTATATAATCTGAAACCATTGCTTTCGCTATAGTTATTATCCTCATTGAGCGCCGAGGCAAGAATACTGTCAATGAGTACTTCTTCCTTTGAGGTAGGACGGGAAATTGCCTTCACGTCCGTAATGAGAGATCCACCCAATTCAACTCGTTCCCCTTTATCAAGCCAATTCTTAATTATATTAAGTGCCGCAAGTCGGCGCTCAGGACTCTTATCAGACAACAAGCGTTTTACAGATGCGACTGCTTCATTCTCCGGCAAAGATGACAAAATACTAATGATCGCTACACGCATCCCGGCGGCTTTAAGACGCAGATGGTTTTCCATCACACGGTAATCCTCTTCTACAAGTATACCGTCATTATGAAATCCTACAACAATCTTAGATGCCGCATCACTGACCTCCGGACGTCGGTTAGACATAGAGTTAATAGCAAAGTCAATTTGTTTTCTTGTGCGAGGAGTTTTGAGCATCCGCTCGATAAATATGGCTTGGGTGTAGGAGCCCATATAGCCTAAATAGTCCAAAGCCAAGTCGATAAAATCGTCAGAGTTGAGCAATAAGGCAATCACGCAAATCTTTGCAGCCACCTCTGCTTTTTGGATTTCAACTCTTATCCATGGAAACACATAGGGATCAAAAACTTCCTTGGCATCAAGACTGTCCATAAGGCTTACAAGATGATTAAAATCCTCAATAGCTTCCTCTCGCGAAGCAAAGAATTGAGACAGTGGAGGCATTGGTTTAAGTTTAGACGACCTATAACCTATCACATAGAATGAATCATCGGGAAGATACATTGGCAATGCGCCCGCTATCACCCCTGGATCAGTTATTCGTTTATGTATCGCCTCAGCTGCAAGTTTACTTTCAAACTCCGGGAATTCAATGGCACGGAGCAACAGCATTGCAGCTTCTACCCTGTATGCCGGTGAAGAATCGATAAGTTTCTTTATAGGTATTTCGATTTTCCGGACATCATAGAAAGCGATAGCCCAAAGTCCCAGATATACCTCCATAGCATCCCGGCTCATCACGGCTGCCCGGGCATCTTCAGGCACCGTAACATAACGATACATCAGTTCAAGAAATTTATTTGAGAATCGGTCTGTTTCATAAGGTTCCGATAATCCCGTTGTGACGGCAAGACCACGTTTCACTGAGGCAAAACGCTGGAGATTGTTCTCACGTATCACTCCAAGCATATATATGAAACTTTCCGGCAAACCTGCATCCATAGTTTCAACGATAGCCTGACGCAGACCCTCCTGAAGACGAGCGGCTACCAATAACTTACCCTCCAACTCAAGCAATTCCTTATTCCCACTCTTGACAATGGCTTTTAAATGGTCATGCTTGATTCGATTGGAATTGTTTTCCGAAGTCATAGCTTCTTTGAGATAGTCTATACACTCACGGTTACCTGCATCAAGCATTGCAGTCAACCAAGAAGTGGTTTGCATATGTATATCATCGCTTATCTCTGCTGCTTCTTCCGGTGTTCTGCCACCATTTAAGATTTCCAATACTGAAAAACCGGTAGCTCTTAAACATACAAAACTATGGATTGTAACCCTTAAGCCAAGATTAATGTGAAGAGACGCAAGATCAGAGCGTACAGAACGCCTGTAATAACTTCTACTATAGGGCGACCGGGCTTCCAGATGAATATAACGACATAATAAGTCTGCCCATTCCTTACCTAAAAGGTATTCTGCCACAGGCTTTAATTCACCATCGAAAAGCTCCGAAAATTTTACAATGCCATGTTCTTGGACATATTGCGTTAATTTGTCTATAAAGTATGTTTTTCCACCATTGCCAGAGGCAGCTTCACGAAGAAATACCCTCACGAGTTCTTTATTTTCTTCAGTGAGCTTCTTTGTCTTATCAAGATTTTTTGAAAGCTGCTCATAGTAATCTCCGCACAGCTCATTCAGCGTCTTCTTCCAGGATATTTCCATGATTTTAAATTTATTCGATTAACAAAACCCAACTGCCAAAACTTATCAAAGATGTTCAGCTAAAACTACCAGAGACGACCGGCAAGAAACGTAAGGCGCACCACCGTAAGGAGATCATTCTCATTTACCTCTATCAGATTGTCCGCCTCCTTAAGAGGTTTACTATTTAAAAAGATTCTGAATAACCCGTCCTCATAACATTGCAATGCATTTGCCACAGCCTCATCCGCATCAACCATCCTGCCATTGTAGACAATACCGAAAGACACCCTGCCGGTCTCCGCAAGTTCATTGATAGTCTTTTCATCCATTACAAGATGGTGACGCTGATCATCGTCCGGATTTTCCGGAGCTTTTGCAGCCTTAAGATTATATGCTCCCACACAAGCTTTGACCGTAGCTGCAATAAGCTCTCCCACAGTCGTCGGTCGCTCCTCAATGTCTATCGCAACCGGTTGTATGCTCTGTTTTACACGTCCGGGTTTCTTTTGCTCAAATAATAATCTCATCTTCCAAGAATTTAAGAATATGCAGGGTTTTTCAGTGTCATTTTATTCTTAATATCTCGCTGTTTTGGGTAAAGTCCTTGTAAAACACTTCCGTGTTACACAAGCTTCCGTCAGGCAGCCTCAACAGTGAGTTAAGCACTTTTTCGTCGCTTATATGTTTTATAAACCGCTTTCCGTCATAAAGTAATAAATCAATATATCCCAATGCCATCCTCCCATACGCTCCACCAAGTACCTGCCCTTCAACAACCGAGCTATCGAAAAGCTTCTGGAGGCGATCTTCCATACTATGACGGAAATCGACAAAATCCTCGTTTGACATACCGTCAGGTTGAGTGAATATCAGCATCATTGGCTCTGCACCCTTAGCGACAAAACCATCATAGATGTCACGCTGACCGCTTAAATACTCCCGATTAAGACCCATATATTTGGTTGACCCGCAGATAATATCGAAACGCAGACGATTCTCGTCTTCACTCGATTGACATGAGTATAGGCCGAATGAAAGAGACGGCTCTACAAAGTATTCCTTATCCGCTTCCTCAACCGTAAATTTCATTGCCGTCGAAAGCTGACTTATTGAAAACATCCCCTCTGCATCATCAGCCTGTTTCACGTCATTTATATAGTTGTAGCCGGCGCCCTCACCGATAACGTGCTCAAGGATAATATAAAATGCGTTAAGACTCGCCTTGTCTTCAAGTTCTGACAAGGCAGGATGATAATACTTTATATCAAAAGTATTGGATTCAACATCATATTCAAACGACACCATAACTTCTGCTACACGTATCTCCCTGTCATACATACCGAATACAAAATCAGTGTCTACAATTGGCTGCTTACAGGGATAGACAGTCCACTTCTTTCGTAAATCCTCAGGCATTTTTGAAACCATATACGGATACAGATAGAAACATTCCCTGTCGCCCTCCACACACAGAGTAAGCTCATTATTATTTCCGATATTATAATAAACATCTCCTCCGAGCAAAGATAGCCCCTCGCCCATCAATTCACGTACTCTATCAAACGCCTCCTCTTTCTGTTTCAGAAGTGACTCCAATTCATTTGAATGACGAGCAAACCATTTCCAGAAATTAGCCACTCTTTCACAAAACGATACGCTTAACCCACATTGGTCGATAAACCATTTTGCACTTTCGTCGTTTGGATCAAATTCCAATGCTTTCTGAAAATAACGCAATGCCTCCCCGTAATTCTCTTTATAGTAATAGGCATAACCCACCCTATAATTCCATAAGGCAGTAGTCTGCTGACTTGGACGCACTTCCATAAGAAGTGAAAGTGCCCGGTCATATTCCTCAAGATTATTATATGCACGGGCAAGAAGACTTTTAAGCTCATCCGTCATTTCATCGTCAGGAAGGTTAGTAATGATTTCCACAATCTTATCGTGCTTGTCATCATCATGCAGTTTGGTGATGGTCTCCACTAAATCTTCAGCTGAAATCGTAATTCCGGCGATAAACTCTTTTGCATGTGCCAAGGAAGTCTCCCTGCTTTCTCCGGAACCGGAAGCTATGGTAAAGAGTGTGAACTGTCCTTTTGTGACAAGTTGAACCTGAGCAATATGACAATCTTCCTCATAACCGGCATCAATAAGCGCATAACGTCCACCTTTGACCTTTCCTTTATCTACTACAATAGAATCCTTCAATACAAAATCGGGGGTGTCGTCTTTTGTATCAATAGCCATGATCCTTATAAGACTATCAGAATTATACACATTCCAATATCCCCATGAATCATCGTCATCAAACCTCAAATAACTGCCCGGCAATTTGAAAGAAACTTTCCCCACTGTATATATAACCTTACCCCTTCTAAAACCTATAGGATAGTCAAGACGATAGTCAGGCACATTCTCCGGCTCATAGGCATCATATCCTGCAAGCTCGCATAATTCCATATACTCTTTATGCGGGATAGGCATATTTCTACCGGAATTAATTATAAATACCATCAGCGTAAGGATTTTCGAGTTAATCTCATCATCGTCCTCACTGCGTGAAGATGGCATAAAATAGCACTTGTGCCATAAAAGATGCATCATATCAAACCATGCCAAGCGCACAGGGTCAATAGTTTCATCAGGACAAGGAAAGAAAATATTTGCCAACGCAGCACTACCCTCCTTACTCAATATATCCATCAAATCAGAAATAGAAAATCTTCCGAAAGGAGTTATTACTACAGAGGGCACATCTTCCGGCTTTGCCCACGACGCATCCCAATTTACCAAAAAAGATGTGACGTGGTTATCCTTCTCAAAAAGTAAAGTCACAACATTTTTAAGCCAACTTTCGAAATATTTCTTCTGAAGTGTTTCAAAATCCCGTTGATGGAAATAATCCGTCTCATCCGTCACTTCAAATTCGACGCCCGATAAATCAGAAAAGAAATCTATAAACTCAACCACAAGTTTATGGAAGCCGGCACCCATAATCGAAGTTTGGCTTTCCAATGAAATTAAAGTTTCATCGTCGTCCTTAATACATTCTAAATAGACTACGCCATTGTCTGTGAGCTTCAGTGTAAGCAACTTCTGAGAAATGTCAGTAAGCACTTCAAATTTCAACCTCTGTGCAATCGGCTGAACAATACTCAGCATCTTGTGATAGTCTATGTCGTTAGTTTTCCCTTCCGCCTTTATTTTTATACTCATCCTTAAACTCTATAAAATTTGCATTGCTTATACACTTCCCTGAAGTCTAACTCAATCTTATGCCTTCCTTAGTCCCACTCTATATACTCACCTTTCTCTCGGAGAAATTTGAAGAGTTGCTCTTTGTTTTCCATTAAGGATATGATTATTTCGGCAAAACGTATGGTCTTTTCCTCATTCTCAGCATTTCCTTTCTCATAATAGGCAACATATGTGCCGGCTTCGGGGTCTGTGTTCATTCCCACAAGAATATCCGGAGCATTTTCAGCAAGGTAGGCGTGTAAGAAAGCGTCCCAGTTATAACCGTTCATATATGCCTCCTCTACTATCTCGTTCATTTCGTCACCTATTTCAAGAATTTTGTCATTCTCTATATCAAAGCAAAGAGCAATACTTCCGTCATCGTGATTGAAGATACGGATATAGTCGTAATTTTGTATTTCCTTATTTTCCATATTTTGATCTTTTGTAGAGTTGCTGAATTCAATTTCCGAAAAATCCTGCTTACCGGAAAGCAGAATGTTTCTTAACGCTTCAGCATCTTTTGGATGTAACTTATACTTTTCCCCGGACCTTGTTTGAATCGTCACAGTATTATATGGTTTATGGCTTGTTTCCACGTAACCAATATCAGCTATATTAATCTTGGTTCTTACCGTTCCATTTTTCTCGGTAAAACTTATAACCCCATTCTCAACAATGATTTTCCTTGGTAAAATAAATAAAAAATATATTGTAACGCCAGCTAACAAACTTGCACCGACAAAACCTTCCGGATCATTAAGATTAAAAAAACACAAAACGATCAAAACCGCAACCACATACCCCACAAGCGCTTTAAGCGTTTGTATTGCAATATACCTCCTATCTATCTTAAACTCCATAATCAATTTAGCTCAATTTTTGTTTAGACTCATTTACTTAGAATTCAAGTATAGTGAAAACTTTTATAACTATATCATATGTAATTTTTGCAATTCTTTCTTAACATCAGAGTAATTCTGCAATGGCTATTATTACAAATGATGTCACAAAGAATCAAAAGAATTGATGATATACTCCAATAACGTATAGCCATAAACTATATTTCACTTGACTTTGAATAATTATCCAATATCATATCCGCATGGTTTCATTGATATACACCTTAACTCTACAGATTATTTCCTTCCCCCGTGTTATGAAAAAGTATTAACGATACTGATTAGTCAAGTAACTACTCACCTATGTGGGGGTGACGGAGTTTGAGGACAGTTGAGATCCTT
>CAMWTL010000102.1 GCA_947177145.1 uncultured Porphyromonadaceae bacterium | reverse complement strand
TTTTCGCGACCCACCACCTTTACCTTCACAAAAGAGAGCCAACAGACAAAACGTGACCACAGATGAGCCGGGTAATATCCCCAGAAGTGAGTGCCGGCACATAGTGTGCCCACCATAGTGATTATGGCTGTAAAGAAGGTCACGACTACAAAAATCGGGGCTGCTATGAGCCACTGATAGATTCGATAAAGAATTTTCATTCAGCAAAGTTGATAAAATATGTGCGAAAAGGAAACCTTGAACTTTCGGTTCAGATTTCCCTTTGAGTCAGATTCTATTGTTAGAAGTTTGCAAATTTTCGTAATATTTAATCTCTATTGTTGACATCGCTTTCCGGAGCAATCAATTTATAGCCTTTACCGTGGATATTAATGATTTCGATTTCCGGGTCATCACGCAGGAGCTTGCGGAGCTTGGTGATGTATACATCCATGCTTCGTGCGTTAAAGTAATTATCGTCAATCCAAATCGACTTGAGAGCGAAATTCCTTTCAAGAATCTCGTTTACATGCGAGCATAGAAGGGCAAGCAGTTCAGACTCCTTTGTGGTGAGTTTTTGGGTCTTATCGTCGGAGATAAGCACCTGCTTCTGGGTGTCGAATGTATATTTGCCAAGTTTATAAAGAGTGATTTCCTTATCCTTCTTACCTTTCACACGGCGGAGGATAGCACCGATTCTAAACACTAATTCCTCCATGGAGAAGGGTTTGGTAATATAGTCGTCAGCTCCTAATTTAAAACCTTCCAGCACATCCTCCTTAAGAGACTTGGCTGTCAGGAATATAATCGGGACTTCACTGTTGACGTTCCTGATTTCCTGGGCAAGCGTAAAACCGTCTTTCTTAGGCATCATCACATCAAGCACACAAAGATCATATTTACCCTTTAAAAAGGCCTTGTAGCCTTTCTCCCCGTCGGGACAAAGATCTGCATTGAAGCCTTTAGCCTGAAGGAACTCTCTCAGGAGCATTCCCAGGTTCTCATCGTCTTCGCAGAGCAATATTTTAAGTTTTTCATCCATAATAGTCTGTATTTAGAGTTTGTTTATTCTATTTAGCTTTTATTTATTAACAATTTTAACACGAAAAAGATTCGGGATTTGAAATTATTCCTCTTGTGAGATAAGGGGCAGGGTGATGATGAAGGTGCTGCCTTTCCCTAACTCGCTCTCCACAGTGATGTTGCCTTTAAAAATGGCAACCATTTTCTTGACATAGGCAAGTCCCAGCCCGAATCCTTTGACGTCGTGACGGTTGCCCGTGGAGACACGGTAGAATTTCTCGAAAATTTTCTTTAGGTCTTCTTTCTTTATGCCAATTCCATTATCGCTTATGCGTATCTCAAGAAGTTTATTGTCGATGTCGCGTGTCCTTATGGCAAGATGCGGTTCTTCTTCCTCACGCATATACTTCACTGCGTTGTCAAGGAGGTTATAGATAATGTTGGTGAAGTGCATCTCGTCGACATTGATTTCGGCATCGTCAGCATTCAGCTCCGTGGTAAGTTCGCCACCATATTTCTCTACCTTGATTTTGAACGTGTTGACCACATTTTGGATGATACTGTTGGCGTTGACATCCGTAAACTTCAATCCACTGCCGGAATTATCGAGCACCGACATCTGAAGCACCTTCTCCACCTGGAAACGGAGGCGTTTCGACTCGTCCATTATCACTTGTGAAAGATGATTAAGGGAAGTGGGCGATTTCCTCACGGAATCGTCGTTGAGCATCTGGGCTGCAAGGGAGATGGTGGATATAGGGGTTTTAAGCTCGTGGGTCATATTGTTGATAAAATCGGTCTTCATTTCAGAAATCTTCTTTTGCCTGAACGCAAGGATAATTGTGTAAAGGAAGATCACAAGCAATATGAGGGTAAAGGCAAGCGTGGGGATTATGAACCTTACCGAGGAGAAGATATATGTGTTTTTGGTGGGAAATTCCACTATCAGACGCAGTTGGGTGTCGGTGTTGGGGAAAAGCTGCTGGGTGTATTTGTCTACATCGGGTTTGTCTACATAGCCGTCGGAGGCAAAGACGATAGCATCCTTAGCAGTGGTGACGGCATATACAAAGGGGACGTTAAGCCCGTAACTTTCCAACTCGGATGTGAGGAAGGTTCTGATAAGAGTAGAATCGGCTCTTTCAAAAGCGGGACGGCTGCTCGAATCGCGAAGTATGGAGAGAATTACCTCGTTGAGAAGTCCCTGCTGATACAGGTATTGGCTCCTGATTACTTCCTGCATATCACGGTAGCGGCTTTCAATTGTGCCTGTAGGGGAGGGGTAGGTAATTTTGGCAGGGTCCTGGGTTGCATGGTCAACTTCTGCTGCTAAAGTATATTTAGTGACTGTGCCGTCGGGATTTTCCACCGTGTATCTCACATTGCCGTTGCCCGAGTGTTGTGTACCGTCGTAAAGACTTGATTCGATGATGTTGATGTCCTCTTCCAAAAAGTGAAGCGTTTCCTTTTTTTCAAGGTATGATGAGGTTGCCGACAAGCATCGCATCACGGTCTCTGAGAATTGACCTTCCCTCATTTTCACCATATTCTCAAGATACATAATCTGGAAATAGAGCAGGCAGCCGAATGTCAGCGACATTACTATGGTAAGAAGCCATATTATAGATTTCTTCATATTGGTTGGAGTGGATTAGTGTTAAAAAGGGTCTATCCGATTTGTAGGAAGAGGAGAAGGTTAACCCTATTAAATTATTCTTATATTCATTTAACAATTAAACGTGATATTGGTTTAACCCTGCCGAGGGGGTGGAGAAGATGAAAATGAATGAAAGAATATGCTGTATTTGGTGGTAAGTGCTTATAATATCATTGGAAAACAAACGTTTTAAGTAAGGGTAACTTTGTATCGGTGCAACCGGCGATAATATTGATGTTATCCGTAATATTTTAGTTTCAAAATTCTTAATATCATCCTAAGAAAGTGAAAAAATACTTTTCGTTTTTAATTTACCTGTCGGCTTTGTCTGCTATGCTTTTTGGCACGACAGCATGTCATAAGGACGAGCCGAATAATCCTGCTGACGAGGAACCCAAGCGTAAGATGACGGTACTTTTGTATGCGGTGGTGGCAGATCTGGATCTTGAGTCGGATAAAAGCGAGATTTTGGCAGGAGCAGCCGATGTTGATCTTGAGGAGAACTCCCTTTTTGTATATCAGGTGTACCGTCAGGGTCTTCCCCAGCTTCTTGAGCTTACCAGAGACTTAGAGGGCAATCCGGAGTTTCAAGTGGTCAAGGTATACGATCGTGAGGAATATTCCACCGACCCGAAAAGAATCTCAGCCGTTATCGACGATGTGCTTACAATGGGTGAGGCGCAGGATTACGGTCTGATTTTCTGGTCGCACGGCACAGGCTGGTCCCCCTCCTTCTCCAATCATGGGGAGGAGACACGCGGCGGCAGTAATGAGGTAAGCCTTCCCTCAGTCAGCTCATTCGGTACGGATACCGATGTGGAGCGCGACCCTTACTATACCGATAAGACAGACATTGACGAGCTTGCGGACGCTATACCTGACAATACTTTCCGCTACATATGGTTTGATGTGTGCTACATGGGTGGTATAGAGACGGTGTATCAATTGCGCAACAAATGTGAATACTTTATCGGTATGCCCACAGAGGATGCCGGCAACGGTATGCCTTACCATCTCACTATACCTTATTTATTAAAGGAGGATCCGGATTGTGTGGCTGCTGCAAAGGAGTTTTTCACATATTATGAAACGGGTCAGGACAGTGGCTGGGCTGTGGCTACGGTAGGAGTCTACTATACTCCGGCAATAGAGCCTGTGGCTGACTATTGCAAAATTGCTTATGCCGATGCTGAAATGCCCACATCTTATGGGTTACAGGTCTACTCCAGGGGCAAGAACGGTCCTTTCTATGATTTTGGTCAGTATACACGTAGGGTCGTGGCATTAAGTCCTAACGCGCTCCCTATTGAGGAATTTGAGGATGTGATGGATAAGTTTGTAATTTACAAAGCTGCTACGAAATATGACTTTGCCAATAGGGAGATAATTCAGGAGAATTATTCAGGCTTGTCGTGCCATCTCTACAATCCTGCAGCTGATGATAACGCCACCGCTTATTATCGTAGTCTCGATTGGTATAAGAGAGTGTATGAATAAGTTAGTAGTGAGAGGATATTAGGTATTATAAGTAATAACTATAAATAATTATGATTCAGACACAAGATTTACCCGTTGTGCCTCTGCCCGATAAGGTTGAGAATGGGAAAAGCGCTTTCGAAGCGTTGAAAGGGCTTGGTTTTGACGATGCCATCACCAGTATCGCTAATGGCATTGTGCAATTTTCTTTCCGATTACTGATTTGTATATTGGTATTCTACATCGGAAAGTTCATAATCCGTAAGATTTATACCTTGGTTCAAGGTATAATGATCAACAGGAAGATTGATGCCTCTCTTTCTACCTTTGTGCTTTCCTTAATTAAGATTGTGCTTTACTTTATACTTATAGTTACCATAGTGGGTATCTTGGGTATTGAGACAAGTTCGTTCCTTGCATTGTTCGCCTCTGCCGGTGTTGCTATCGGTATGGCATTGAGCGGCACCCTCCAGAACTTTGCGGGTGGTGTGCTGATCCTGCTTCTTAAGCCTTATAAGGTGGGCGACTATATCGAAGCCCAGGGCTTTGCCGGAACTGTGAAGGAGATTCAGATTTTCCATACTCTGATCAACACTCCGGATAATAAGGCTATAATTATCCCCAACGGCGGTCTGTCTACAGGTTCAATTAATAATTACTCCTTTGAGAGCTACCGCAGGGTTGACTGGAGTGTGGGCTTGTCGTATGGCGATGACTATCCGGCAGCCAAAGCGGCTATTCTTGAGATACTCGAATCCGATCCGAGAATTGTGAAGCGCTATATCGAAGATGATATAGCACGTAGAAAGGAGATTGCTGACCACGATAAGGCTGCCGCTCCAGCAGTTGTGGCTGAAGATGTCAAGGAGAGCTGGTGGCAGCGTATGAAAAGACGCAAGAAGGAACGTAAGGATGCCCTAAAAGAGAAGATCAAGGAGCAGACTACTTTCAAGGAGGGTTTGCCGGTAAAGAAGGAGTGTCCTCCATTTGTTGCTTTGAGCCAGCTTGCCGACAGCAGCATTGTGATCACTGTGAGAGCGTGGGTAGCCGCTTCGGAATATTGGGGTGTGTACTTCGATATGAACGAGAGATTCTACAAGGAGCTTCCGGAGAAGGGCTTCTCTTTCCCATTCCCTCAGCTCGATGTTCATCTTGCCGATGTGCCTGAAAATCTTCGCATCAAATAAACATACCTTAGGTCTTAGCAGTTTCGGTTAAGTATTAGAAGCATGTAAAGTCAAATGGCAAATATGGACCTCCATATTTGCCATTTGACTTTTTTAAGGCTTTGTCTTACGGAAGCGATTCGGAGATAGCCTATCCATACGCTTCGGTCATTGTCAGGCAGCGGAATTTAGGCTTAGCCGCAATGCCAGTATTTGCGCACCATCTTCATCATCTGGTTGTGATTGGCTTCGGTTGAGGCACGTAGATTCTTGTCGTCATATTTTCGGAGCTTACTTATTATACCGTCAATAAGTTCCGGAGAGAATACATCGGCTTCCTCGAATACACCACGCGCCTGTTCAAGAGCATCGGCAGATGCCATGCAACTGTCGGGAAGGGATTTAAGCTGCGCGAGCTTTTCTTTGTTCTCTTCGTTATGGATATTTACACTCACATACATATCCTCGGCGCGTTGAAGGGCTTTCTCATTTTCGAATCCTTTACGGGCAGCTACCACCATTGCAGCCATCAGCTGATATATGTCGGCGGAGCCGTCGGCACTGCGCAGTTCAGCAGTCTGTTTCTGGGGTGATAGAGTTTCATGGCCAATTTCAAGAGGATTAGCCACTGAACACATATCTACCTTACCCGTCCAACCGAGCGGCACACGCACGAGAACGGATCTGTTGCGGTCGCCCCAACATATTGAGGTGGGTGCTTCCTGATGAGGCACAAGACGGAAATAGCTTGTCGGTACCTTATTGCCCATAGCCGTTATGGCATCTGCATATTCAAGGATGCCGGCTATGGCTTTTTTAGCAACGTCACTGAGCACTCCGTTTTCAGTCATAAGATTCTTGCCGTCCTTCATTATCTTGAAATGGATGTGGAGGCCGCTGCCGGCTTTCCCGGCTGTAATCTTCGGTGCGAAGGTGACGTCATAACCTTTCTTAGCCCCTAAGGTACGGATAATCCATTTCGCAATCAGAAGATTGTCGGCAGCTTGGAGAGCAGGGATGGGCAGGAACTCAATCTCGTTCTGCTCATATATCATCCCGTCGAGTGTGAAATTGCCCACCTCATTATGACCATATTTAATTTGACCCCCCGCCTGAGCTATCAGGTGCATACATTCGGCTCTGAAATCATTGAACTTTGCATATGGTGCTGATTCATGGTAGCCTTTTTGGTCTGAGGCGTGGAAAAGCCCTGTATCCTCAGAAATCACATAATACTCCAGTTCGCCCATGGCGTGGAATTCATATCCGGTGACACGTGTAAATTCATCACAAGCCTTACGCAGCGTATATTCAGGAGATGATTTCAGCGGTTCCCCCTCCTTATTAAAGAAGGAAGCGAGGAGGGTGAGAGTAGGGATTTCGGCAAAGGGATCAACGAATGCGGTTGAATAGCGCGGTATCACATAGAGGTCGCTGTTGCCGGCTTCAATGAAGGGAAATAGGCTTGAGCCGTCTACACGCTCGCCGAATGTGAGAATCGAATCAAGATACTCCTCGGAGTTTATCACAAAGTTCAGTGTCTTGAGACGGTTGTCATCAGCGGGATACATGAAATTAACCATCTTAATTCCATTTTCCTTGATGAAGCGGATTATATCGGCTTTACGAAAGTCTTTAGGGTCTTTCTGAAGGAACTCTACCAAGCGGTTAGGGCTCATATTAAGAGAAGGGTTCATAGATTATTAGATTTAAAGATGATGTAATGAGGAGAGAATTAAGATTAGATTTAAGGATTATATAGAGATGGGGGAGAGGAGAGCAAAGTTTAGGGTTATTTAAAGATTATGTAAAGGAGAGAGTGGAGAATAATAGAGTTGCCACTATTATTTAATGGCAAATTTATATATTTTGCTTTAGAACTCCAAATATTCATAGGGTATAAAATGGCATTTTGACTATATGTTTTACAACATAATTATATAATATTCTATGGGTAAAAGAAGTCTATGGATAGGTAATCTACGGATTGCTTCACGCAATATCTGTGTTCTCTACGAGGTTCTCAGGGGCTATTGGAGACGATTCGGTGATAGGCTATCCATAAGAGGACTTTGTATTAAATCAGGATTATGAACTTTTAATTGTGATTGAGTGTTTTATAGGTGTAAAAAGAAAAATTAATAACAAAATATAGATTATGGAAAGCTTTGAAGATATTATCAAATCAGAGAAACCGGTATTGGTTGATTTCTTTGCCACTTGGTGTGGCCCGTGTAAAATGATGCATCCTATTCTTGAGGAGCTTCATGAGAAGGTGGGTGATAAGGCAAGAATTATCAAGGTTGACATTGATAAGAACGAGCAGTTGGCAGCTATGTACAATGTGCGCTCAGTGCCTACCCTGATGTTGTTCAAGAATGGTAAGCTCGAATGGAGAACTGCCGGTGTCCAGTCGGCTGATGCTCTGGAGCAGGTGATCAATCAGTTTGCATAATAACTTGATGTGACAATATAAATTTAAGACCGGGTAGGAAATTGCTTCTTATCTCGGTCTTTTTTATTGCCGGGCTAAGGTCTAAGGGAATCGTAAAAATAACCAAAAAGAGAATTAAACTGCTACAAGTTATTTTGGAAGGTTTCTAAAGGATTAGTAAGTAAACCATTGTTAAGATTATTTGTCATAGCATAAAAACGGTCAGATGAAAAAATTTAGATTAATTATATTCTTAGTATTGGCAATTGCCGGAGTTGGTGTGCAAGCTGCCACTACATTTCATGACGAGAGCCTGAATTATGTGATTTCATATAAATGGGGCTTGATCCATAAGGATGCGGGTGAAGCTACACTCAGTCTTAAGAATAGCGGTGACAAATATATGGTTACTTTGGTAGGTAAAACCAAACCTTGGGCTGACAAATTCTATCAGGTGAGAGACACATTGAAAGGCACAATCCTGAAAAACGGTTTGAAGCCGCTGTCGTATGCAAAGATTTCTCATGAAGACGGCACATACGGTCGCGATGACATCACATATTCTTATTCCGGCAACAATGTGAGCGGACATGCCACGCAAACTTGGGTAAACAAGAAAGGCAAGAGAAAGGATTCTGAAAAGAACTTTAACGCTACGGGTCCCACATTCGATATGCTCAGTGTCTTTTATTACCTTAGAAGTCTTGACTATGCAGAACTGATTTCCGGAAAGACTATTAAAGCAAATATGTTTTCCGGCTCAAAGGTTGAGACCCTTACCGTCCGCTGTGTGGGGAAGGAGATGCTTAAACTGAGGAACAAAACCGAAAGGGAAGCATATCATATAAAGTTCAAGTTCACTACGGAAGGTCAGAAGAAATCGAGTGATGATTTGGATGCCTGGATTTCCACCGACGCTGACCATGTTCCTCTGCAAATAGTAGGCTCCCTACCCATAGGCCAAGTACGCTGCTATTACATCCCTTAATCGCATAAAAAATCGGCATTACCCATCGATGGGTAATGCCGATTTTTTATGCGATTGCTTTAGCGTAGGAAGGGATTCATTTTCTTTTCATCAGCAATGGTAGTAGGCTCACCGTGTCCAGGATACACAACAGTATCGCCCGGTAAGGTGAGAAGTTTTGTCTTGATACTATCAATAAGCTGATAATAGTTTCCTCCCGGTAGGTCAGTACGTCCTATGCTACCTTTAAAGAGGGCATCGCCAGCGATTAGAAAACCATCTTTCTTATCATACAGTGCAACGCTGCCCAGCGAATGACCCGGTACAGCGATTACTTGTAATTCACCGTCACCTATTTTTATTATCTCACCGTCAGTAAGGTAATCGGTAATCTCCACACCTTTGAACTTCTCATTTATGCCGAACATCATGGCTTGTTCCTGCATACGCTTACCGAGTGGTTCATCGGCTTTCGATGCAAGGACGGGCACATTATATGTTTCCTTCAAGAAACCGTTGCCAATGGCATGGTCAAGATGGAGGTGTGTATTAATGATATGGGTGACTTTAAGATTATTATTGCTAATAAAATCGGTTATTGCCTTCTCCTCTTTAGGTCCGAGCATACCGGGGTCTATGACCGCGCAGCAAAGCGTTGCCGGGTCATACACCACATAAGTATTTATTCCAAAAAGATAAAATTGAAAAATCGCTACCTTCATAATTCAAAAATTTTTAAGCTATAGTATAAACAATTTTCTTGGTGGAAAAGAACGGCTCTTCGAAATAATTAGCGATGTCTACGACTTCGGTGCGACTTTTCAGTGGACGGATTTCCGCTTCAAGGTCACCACCTTTCAAAGCAATCACCCCATTTGGCAAGGCATTATGCTGCTTCGAAGAGATATTTTTACGTGACAGTTTGACGAGATCCGCTTGCGGCATAACTGCCCGACTTACCACGAAATCAAACGTCTCGTGACATTCGCCGGAGTCACCATGTTGGAAAGTGACATTTTTAAGTCCGACTGCGTCCGCTATCTCCTTCGCTACCTTTATTTTCTTTCCTATGCGGTCGATAAGATGAAAATGCACTTCCGGAAAAAGCACCGCCAACGGCAGCCCCGGCAGTCCGCCACCCGACCCGAAATCCATAACCCTCGAACCGGGAGTAAAGTTGATAAATTTTGCTATTGCAAGTGAGTGAAGGAGATGATTAATCTCCACATTGTCAATATCCTTACGTGAAATGACATTAATTTTTTCATTCCATTCAGGATAAAGCTCAGTCATCTTATTCAGCTGCTCACGCTGCAGCTCCGTAAGATTCGGAAAATATTTTAAAATATAATCT
>CAMWTL010000101.1 GCA_947177145.1 uncultured Porphyromonadaceae bacterium | reverse complement strand
TAATGACATATTAAAAGCGAAAATTACGCTAAATTTACCCTAAATATCACAATTTTGGTTTGTTTTTTGTCCGAATTCTAACTGAGAAATAGTATAGTTTAAAATTTCGGTTACCACTTCCAGCCGGGGGTGATGTAGCGTATCTTTAAATTCTCGGAGGGATCGAAGAAGGGGCTGTTACAATCGAAGGTGGGACGTTTTTTGCTCATACATACTATCTCTTCCAAGGATTTACAACCCGTAAACAGGTATTCTCCAAGCATCTTGTCGTTGGCAGGGAGGGTGGCACGTTTCAATGATGTGCAGTCAGAGAAGGCGTAGCTCTCAAGTTCGGTTATACTGACAGGTAAGCTGATTTCTTTCAGTGAAGAGCAGAAGCTGAAAGCATTGCTGCCTATGTGGGCTACGTGATTGGGTATCTGTATACTTTCAAGACTACTGCAATATGCGAATGCGTGACTTCCGATATCTTTTAATCCTTTAGGCAAAGCGACGGTCTGTAAGTCGCCACACCAAGCACACATGTAACGGGGCACAACAGTTACGTTGGCTGGTATAGCGAGTGTTTTAAGGGAGGCACATTCACGGAATGCACCCTCCCCGATTTTGGTCAGTGTAGTAGGAAGATTTATATCTTGTAGATTATCACAACCTAAGAATGTGTAATCTCCGATTTCTTTAAGAGTGGTGGGAAGCTGGATATGACGTAGTTGCTTACAGTCGGCAAACGCATATTCAGGTAAGGCGGTTACACCTTGTGGCACCACTGCTACGGTGTCGGTTACGGTAAGTCCACACACTTTCGTTGCAAAATCAGATAACTTGGAGAGGTTCGTATCGCCGGATGAACCGCTACACTCTTCGGAGGAAGCAGATAAGTATATGTGGGGAGAGAAGTCAGTGCATTTATACGCACTGACAGCCGACACTGATGTGTCGGCTGTGATATTTTGTGCTAATGCCAAGGACCCATTGAGGAGTAAGGCTATAGATAATAGTATGTATGGTTTCATTATGTCTTACAATTAGGAGGCTATAAATCCCTAAGCCCTAAACTTTAAACCCTAAACCATAGAGCGTGCTTACGGTTGCATTGCCATGACTGAATCATAGAGGTTGTAGGTGTTGGGTGTCACCTCAAGCACGAGGAGGAAACGACCTGCACCCTCTGATAGACTCTGCTCACGGAGCGATACATTGATGTGATGGCCATCGTAGCTGCCAAGTGCTGAGAAAAGATCGGATGTTGTGTCCTCGTCAACGGGCACTCCTACAATTGAACCCATGTCATACATCTCCTGGAGAAGTGAACTGCAGAATGCGCACTGACTGCGGTTAGCCTCTTCGCGGCAGTCTGTGGTATAGGGGAATATGAAGAAATAGCCAAAACTACTGAGAGCATTATCATCAAACTGTGCTACGGCTGATACCTGGGGAGTCATACCGGAATAGCTTACGCAGTAGCCTGTGTCGCTATCAAGCCAAAGTTCATTTTCGTCAGATTCCGGAAGAAGATTAAGCTGTTTACATGAATTTTGGATTGTCTCCTCTTTAGAATCTGTTAATGGTAAAGCTCCATAAACCTTTGTGACAAGATCAGCGGCAGTGACTATTACCGGTGATGCTGTTGCAGTGGCTAAATTGGTGACGAGCATATCTTTAGGTGCTTCTGAATCACTTGCAGATGCTTTAAATGTAGCCATTGTAAACACAACTATCAGAGTGGCTGATTTCAGGATTGTATTGAGGAAAGATGTTTTCATATTCCGTTGGGGTTTAAAGGTGTTGTTATTAGGGTTTATTAATAAGAGTATAACGTCATATTGTCGTTATATTGGTATAACTGAAAATCCCCGCTTTTGGTTCACATCCTCAGCCCAAATGTGCAAAAAAGCAGCAATCTAATCTCCGATGAATCGTGATAAATTTAATTGACAATACTCCCCAATTGAAATTTGAGTGTCTAAGTTTTAGTTATTTAGTTGTAAATGTTAGATAGTCATAAATTATTAATATTCAAATATACATTTGCATATATATTTGTCAATGTGTTAGAAAATGACAAGGTAGTCATAGTGAATGGCAGGACGATGTCCCTTTTTGCCCAATAGGGTGCGTAGTTCTGTGCTGCTGTAGTCGCAACATCCCAATCCCAACGCTTTGAGTTCAGGCTCTGTCGAAGTCCCGGCAGTGTTGCCGGGATTTAGAGTCTCAGAGGGTCTGAGAGTGACAATTTCGATAAGGTCGCCTTTTTCAAAATCTCCCTCTACTGCTTCTATACCGACGGGTAGCAGACTTACGGCACGAGTCTCGTCGAGTAAGCTTTCAGCTGCTCCGGCATTGACCACTACACGTCCTTTCACAAAGTCGTGAGAATGTGCCAGCCATTTCTTGACTCCGCTTACCCGTTCTCCAGGCAGTATACGTGTGCAGATTACCCCATCTATATTATCTACGAGATGAAGCAGTATGTCATCGCGTTTACCATTAGCTATTACAACTTCAATTCCTTCTGAAGCTACTTTCAGGGCGATACGGCTTTTAGTTAACATTCCTCCACGTCCAAATGTGGATTTTCCGGCTACGACCACGCTTGAAAGATCGACTGCGCCCGGGAGCACTTCGCGGATTACCTTCGACTCCGGGAGTGAGGGGTCGCCGTTGTAGATGCCGTCGATGTTACTGAGAATTACCAGTAGGTCGGCGTCCATCATTGCCGCTACCAGTCCGGAAAGCTCGTCGTTGTCGGTGAACATCAGTTCCGTCACGGATATGGTGTCGTTTTCGTTGATCACGGGTATTACCCCCTCACTAAGCATCACCTCCATACAGTGCTTCTGGTTAAGGTAATGGGTGCGTGAGCCGAAACCTTCCTTGGTGGTGAGTATCTGGCCACAGACCAATCCGTGGTCGCGGAAAAGTTCATAATAACGGTTGATTAGTTTTGCCTGACCTACGGCAGAATATAACTGGCGTTGGGAGACGGTGTCCAGACGATGCTCAGGACGGATTTCATTACGTCCGGCAGCTACGGCTCCTGATGAGACAAGGATAATCTGATGTCCGCGACGACGCAGTTCCGCCACTTGGTCTACGAGTGCTGAAATTCGCGTCACATCTAATGTTCCATCTTTTCTGGTTATGACGTTGCTGCCGATTTTTACTACTATTCGACTCATAATTTTATGGTTTGAAAGAAGCTTTGAGAGCAGAAATTACAGCTGTTGTGAATCCATTGGCTGCCAATGCATTCAATCCTTTTATAGAAAGACCGCCTGGAGTAGCTACTTTATCAATCTCTGCTTCGGGATGCCCACCGTCTTCCACTAATGCAGCTGCCCCTACGGCTGTGGCTGCTGCCACCTCGGCTGCGAATCCGGGACGTAACCCAAGCTCTACAGCTCCCTCAGTGGCTGCGCGGATAAAGCGTAAGAAATAGGCGATGCCGCAAGAGGAGAGAGCAGTCACAGCTGCCATATCTTTTTCCTCTATCAAGAATGACTTGCCTGATCGGTTGAAGATTGCCTCAACTTCTTTGATATTGTTACCCTCTGATTTTCCGGCAATGAAAGTTGCGCTCTTCCCAAGGCGTATGGCTGTATTGGGGATAACTCGGAAAACATCGTGGTTGCCGACCATCTCTTTCAGCTCATCAATCGACACGGCTGCAACCACTGAGATAATTGTTGCTCCCCTTTTTATATGATTACGTATTTCATGAGCTACCTCACTTAGCAAATAAGGCTTTACTGCCAATACGATTATATCCGCGTTAGTGACAGCCTGCACGTTGTCAAGTGTGACGTGGAAGTCAGGACAGAGACTGTGAATACGTCCAAGGGTTTTCCGGGTATGGGCAGTGACAGTGACCTCATAATCTGTGCCACGAAGAGATGCGGCTATGGCTCCTCCCATATTACCGGCTCCGATTATCACTAATTTTTTCTTTGACATTTAGGTTAGTTTTATAGTGGTTTATTAATACGCTTCAATCACCTCGATATTGCCTAATCCGACTTTGAGCTGGTTAGCAGTGATGCGTTTGTATGTGCGATAGTTGGCAGGATCTACCTTATAGTCATCTTTAAAGAACACTTGGATTATCTCAAATTTAGAATCCTCATCCACCCCCTCCGTTAAAGGTGTAGCCACCCAGCACAGAGTCATTTCCTGCGAATCCACACTGATTACCTTATCTACCTGAAGAAGCCCTTCGATGTCTTGCCGAAGCAAGAGTTCCGACACCGGTTCATACAGATAGGTGAGCTTACGCTTTATCCAGTATTTCTCACCGGCGTATTCCTCCAAATTATACTGATATATCCAGTCGAGGTCCTCTATCTCCATAAATTCATCAGTGCCTTTACTATATATGCCAAGAAGAGCGTAGTCAGACTTAGGCTCAGGTGCATCGTCGCTGCAACCGCCTACACAAAACATAATCATCGCCAATATCGGCATTATCAGATATTTCGCTAATTTCATCTTATTCGGTTTTATTCCCTAATCTGACCGTCGCCTGTGATCAGGTATTTATAGGTGGTAAGCTCGGCAAGAGCCATTGGTCCGCGGGCATGGAGTTTCTGTGTAGAGATGCCGATTTCCGCTCCAAACCCGAACTGTGCTCCGTCGGTGAAAGCTGTGGATACATTGACATACACACATGCTGCATCCACCCCAAGCTGAAACTTACGGATTGATTCGCTGTCTTCGCTGATTATACACTCGCTGTGATGGGAGCCGTAACGTGCAATATGTACCATAGCCTCTTCGAGAGAATCCACCGTTTTTACAGCGAGCTTATAATCGCGGAACTCTGTGCCGAAACTTTCCGGAGTAGCCCGCTCCAAAAGATGATTGGGATATTTGCCTTTCAAAGCTGCATAAGAACGTTGGTCGGCATAGATGGTCACCTGTTTCTCTGCCAACGGACGTACAATGTCTGGAAGATCGGCAAGACGGTCCCAATGAATAAGCAGGCAATCGAGAGCGTTGCATACGCTTACACGGCGAGTCTTGGCATTGCACACAATGTCTCGGCTCATAGACACGGAGGCAGAGTGGTCGATATAAGTATGGCACACTCCGGCACCTGTCTCTATCACCGGCACCTTGGAATGGTCACGGACAAAATCAATAAGTCCACGTCCTCCACGAGGTATAATGACATCTATTATGCCCACGGCATCAAGCATCAGCGATGTGCTTTCTCGGTCGGCAGGAAGAAGAGTACACAGTGCCTCCGGAAGCCCGTTCTCTCTAAGCACATCATGGATAATCCTTACAATGGCTCTTGAGGAGTTGTCGGCATTATGTCCCCCTTTCAACACACAGGCACTGCCTGCCCGGAAACAGAGTGAGAAGACATCTGCCGTAACATTGGGACGCGCCTCGTAGATTACGCCGATTACTCCGAAAGGCACACTGATCTTACAGATGGACATACCGTTAGGGCGCACTGTTTTGGAAATTACACGTCCGTAAGGCACGGGCAATTTAGCTACAGCACGCATATCGGAGGCTATGGCGCGGATGCGGTCAGGTGTGAGAAGCAGACGGTCATAGTCAGGATCTGTAAATTGCATCTTCTTCAAGTCGAGAGCGTTCTCAACCAAAATAAGATCCGATTCCTCCTCTATTCGGTCGGCAATCTTTGAAAGAATGTCGGCTGTCTGCATTGCAGACAGCCCGACAAGTGTGGTGGAGGCGGCTTTAGCCGCGAGCAATCTATTCATTTATTTGATGTTGAGAGAGATGGGTGTATAGTTCCAGGGGAAGCGTATGCTCAGTGTGCGTGTGGCTGAATCGTAGGTATACCCGTATTGGCGAATCATCTTCAGGCTGCCGAACTCGGGAAGGTCGGTGCCGTCGGAAAGGCTTACGCTCTTAGGTTTCGCTACGTCGATGATCTCAAAGGTCATAATGCGCACAGTAGGCATATCGGCATATGTGCCCCCGTTGGTACGCAGCGAAATCTCGATGTCGCGGGCTGACTTCACGCCTGTGAAATAGGTAAGCTGATATTTACCGTCAGCCAGTGAGGTGGGCGACTTACGGTCGTCGTCGAAGAGCACATAGTTCGTTTCCTTATTGGCGGGATAGTAGCGTATGGTCAGCAATTGCGGATTATATTGGGTGACATTCTCGATAGGCTGCATATAGAGGGGAATGAAAGAGCCGGCACGTACAAACATTGGCAGCTCTTCGAGGGGAGCCTTTACTGTTGCTTCCGTGCCCCCCTTATAGCGCAGGGAGGGATTGTTCCAGTTGATCCAGTCGCCGGCAGGGAAGACCACTTTACGCTGACGCGCACCCTGTTCGGTGACAGGGGCAATGAGCACTTCGTCGCCCCACAGATACTCATCATGGATGTCGGCATACTTAGGGTCGGAATTGTCGCCACGGAAGTTGAGCGGACGCGCAAGAGGAAGTCCTTCTGATGCGTTCTCATAAGCCAACGTGTAGTTATACGGAAGCCATTCATAGCGCATCTTTATGAACTTTTTAAGTATTGGCTCACTGTCGGGATAGTGGTAGGGTTCCGGCTGCTGCTGGGCGTGGGTGCGCATCATGGGAGTGAAGGCGCCCGCCTGTACCCAACGCACGTATAGTTCCTCATCACGCGGATTCTCCGGATCAACGGCGAAACCACCCAAGTCGGAGCCCATATAGGCGAGACCCGACAGACCGGAGCTTAACATAAGATTGACCTGTGGCTGAAAACCACCCCATGAGCGAGACACGTCAGTGGTCCAGGGGAACACACTATAGCGTTGCAAACCGGCTGTGCCGCCGCGCATCATAAGCAGGGGACGCATATCAGGGAAGTCCTTACGTAATCCTTCGTAGATAAGCCGGCTCCATTCATTGCCATATACATTATGGTACTGGGGAGCTGTCTCTCCGTTGGCGTGTACTATAGTGCGCGGATGCACCTCAGGTTCGCCGAGGTCACCCCACCATCCTGCCACTCCTTCTTCGGTGAGACCTTTCAGACGGTTCCAAAGCCATTCACGGGTCTCCGGATTGCTCACGTCGATCATGCCTGCATCGCCTACCCAAGTAGTGACGTCGTGGGTATTGCCAAGTGAATCCTTGGCAAGCATACCGCGCTCAGAGAGGTAGTTGTAGTTGTCTAAGGCTCCTATCTTATTTACATAAGGCTGGGAAATAAGCACCATATTCACACCCTTCTCTTTGAGGTCGGAGAGCATATTCTTATGATCTGCCCATTGCTTGGGATCCCATTCAAGGCGACCCATATCAGTTTCCACGCCATACCAGTAGAGGTCGAGAACCATACCGTCAACAGGGTAGCCGCGAGTCTTGAGAGAATCGATGGCTCCCTCTGCCTCACCCTGATTATGGTAGCCATATTTGGAGGTGATATAACCGAGGCTCCAGAAGGGTGGCAGACTCTGGCGTCCGGTCAGTTTCGTGTAGCCCTTTGTGGTCTCTGCGAGTGAGCCGTTGCCGTTGATGAAATAGTAGGATAGAGGATACGGGGTGTCGGATGTATATGTGATAGTGTCTCCGATTACAAGATTTGCCTCGTTATAGTCATCGAAAAGCACACCATAGCCAAGGTCAGACACGATGTAAGGCACCGAGATACCCATCTGGGAGATACGCGGGTCGCCGGCAGTGTAGCCGTAATTCTGGCGATTATACATCGTCAAGGTGTCGCCGTTGAGATTGAGGGCATGCCCACGCTCGCCCGCACCGTAGAATACCTCTTCCGCATTTCCTTCCAGTGTGACAGTCTTCACCGCTCCGGAGTTGTCCACACCCTCAACTTCTGAAAGTATTATGTCGCCGTGAGGGTCATGGAAGGTCACGACTCCCGTATTTCGGTCAATTCGCACTGTTGTTGTCGGGGTGGTTATAAAGAAAGCATCCGGGGTGGCAGAGGTGCGTGCATTCACCTGCTCCGGACTCAGGATAGCCGATTGCGAAGGGCGATAGGTCAGCTTGGAGTCTTTCGGCAAAGTGGTGACGCGGAAAATATCGGAGGTGAGAGGTTGTATGCTCACAATCCCTTTGGGGGTCTCAACCTCGTAAGCTCCCTTCACATTCTTCAGCTCCGCCTGTTGAGCCAAAGCAAACCCTCCGGCTCCTGCGAGAGCCGTGAGGGTGAGATATATCAATCTTCTGTTTCTCATAAAATTATAATTCAAGATCACCGTCTACAATCACGTGCCAGGGCAGACCGGAGGCAGCGAGTTTCTCCAGGAATGGATCCGGATCGAATTCCTCCACATTGTGTACACCGGGCTTAACCCATTTGTCGGTGAGGAACATATAAGCGCCCACCATAGCCGGTACGCCTGTAGTGTAGCTTACAGCCTGTGCCCCGGTTTCTTTGTATGCCTCTTCATGAGAGCAGTTATTATATATATAATAGGTAGATTCCTTACCCTCCTTATCAAGACCGGAGATGCGGCAACCGATTGAGGTTTCACCTGTATAGTTCTCTCCGAGCGAACCGGGGTCGGGGAGCACCGCCTTCAGGAATTGGATAGGTATAATCTCGCGGCCCTCATACATCACAGGGTCGATACGTGCCATGCCTATATCCTGGATTACGCGCAAGTGTGTAAGATATTCCTGCCCGAAGGTCATCCAGAAGCGGGCACGTCGGATTGTAGGGAAGTTTATCACCAGGCTCTCAAGCTCTTCGTGATAGAGAAGATAAGACTCACGCTCACCTATGTTGGGATAGTTGAGCGGACGGTGTATTTCAAGGTTCTCCGTCTCTACCCACTTGCCGTCTTCCCAATACTTACCCTTCTGGGTAATTTCACGGATGTTTATCTCAGGATTGAAGTTGGTGGCGAAAGCCTTGCCGTGGTTGCCGGCGTTGCAGTCTACGATGTCGAGGTAGCGCATCTCCGAGAAGTGGTGCTTGTTGGCGTAAGCCACGAATACGGCAGACACTCCGGGGTCGAATCCGCAGCCGAGTATGGCGGTAAGTCCTGCCTTCTCGAAGCGCTCACGGAAAGCCCACTGCCAGCTATATTCGAAATGGGCTTCGTCCTCAGGTTCATAGTTGGCTGTGTCGAGATAGTTGACACCACATTGCAGGCATGCCTCCATTATGGTGAGATCCTGATAGGGTAGAGCAACATTAATGCAGATGTCGGGTTTGTGGCGGTTGAAAAGCTCACACAGTTCCTCCACAGAGTTGGCGTCAACCTTGTCGGTGGTGATGTTTGGCGCTCCGATGCGTTCTGCCAGACGGTCGCATTTTTCCTTTGTGCGCGATGCGATGACGATTTCGTTGAATACGTCAGGATTCTGGGCGCATTTTGCCGCCACTACCGTTCCGACGCCACCGGCGCCGATAATCACTACTTTTCCCATTTCTTGATTATGTTATGTCGTTGAATTATTAGTTATCTGTGTCAGATATATCAGTTAAACGTTTTTGATGTAGCCTCAATGTGCAAATTTAATCATTTTTTATTAATTTTGCATTATATCTATACCTATCTGCTTATTTTAACGGTATAGTTCTACTTTTAGAGAGTCTACAATTATGGATGGTTGATCATTAATTATAAGCGGTTGCCTTCTGTGGCGACCGTTGATTGCCTATCCGAACCAACCTAATATCTTTGGAAATGGAAATAGTAATTGACAACATAGACCGTATCCCCGACGCTGCCACGCAGTTTATAGCCCACATGGGGGAGGAGAAGCTTTTCGCATTTTATGGAGAGATGGGAGCGGGGAAAACTACCTTTATAGCTGAAGTATGCCGTCAGCTTGGTGCTACGGAAGACTCAGGCAGCCCCACTTTCAGCATTGTCAACGAATATAGCGACGCCAACGGCAAACCAATATATCATTTCGACTTCTACCGTCTTGAATCGCCTGCCGAGGCGCTTGAAATAGGCGCTGAAGATTATTTCTATTCAGGCAATGTCTGCTTTATGGAGTGGCCTGAGCGTATAGGTAATCTTCTTCCCGAAGAAGCTGTGAAGGTAGGCATAGAGGAACTTCCCGATGGCAGGAGAATCATAAGATTTTAAGCAATACACATTTTTTTGATTGCATTGAATTTTGATTGCGTTTGAATTATGCGTATTTTTGAATTAGAAG
>CAMWTL010000100.1 GCA_947177145.1 uncultured Porphyromonadaceae bacterium | reverse complement strand
ACGACTGGCACGAGGCAATGCAGATGGGTGTAGCCAACTATGGTCAGATGACAGCAGGCGGGTGGATGTATATCGGTCCGCAGGGTATCGTACACGGCACATTCAACACACTTCTCAACGCCGGGCGTATGAAACTCGGTGTGCCTCAGGACGGTGATTTACGCGGTCATCTATTCGTTTCCTCCGGTTTAGGAGGTATGAGCGGTGCACAGCCCAAAGCGGCTGAGATAGCGGGAGCGGCTGCAATCGTAGCTGAGGTTGACGCTTCACGTATCGCTACACGTAAAAACCAAGGCTGGGTGCAGGAGGTTACAGACAGTATTCCGGAAGCCTTCCGTATGGCTGAAGAGGCTGTGAAGGAGGGTAAACCCATCTCAATAGCTTATCACGGCAATGTCGTGGATCTGCTTGAATATGCTGTTAAGAATGACAAGAAGGTAGAGCTTCTCAGTGACCAGACATCTTGCCATGCCGTGTATGAGGGCGGTTATTGCCCTGCAGGTTTGACTTTCGAGGAACGCACCGAGCTTCTGCATAACAATCCCGAAGAATTTAAGAAGAAAGTTGATGAGTCTCTTCGCCGTCATTACGAGGCTATAAAAGCCTTGGTTGCAAAGGGTACATACTTCTTCGATTACGGCAATTCATTTATGAAGGCTATCTATGATGCCGGTGTGAAGGAGATTTCACGTAACGGTATTGACGAGAAAGATGGCTTCATTTGGCCATCATATGTAGAGGATATAATGGGTCCTATGCTGTTTGATTACGGTTACGGTCCTTTCCGTTGGGTATGTCTCAGCGGTAAGCATGAGGATTTGGTGAAGACCGACCGTGCAGCTATGGAATGTATCAACCCTGATCGTCGAGGTCAGGATCGTGATAACTATAACTGGATCCGTGACGCTGAGAAGAATGCACTTGTAGTCGGCACTCAGGCACGCATTCTCTATCAGGATGCTTTGGGACGTATGAACATTGCGTTGAAGTTTAACGAGATGGTTCGCAATGGTGAGGTGGGTCCGATTATGCTTGGGCGCGACCACCACGATGTGAGCGGTACGGATTCACCTTTCCGTGAGACCTCAAATATAAAGGACGGCTCAAACGTCATGGCTGATATGGCTGTGCAGTGTTTTGCCGGTAACTGTGCGAGAGGTATGAGTCTCGTTGCGCTCCATAACGGTGGCGGTGTCGGTATCGGTAAGGCTATCAACGGCGGCTTTGGTATGGTTTGTGACGGCTCGGAGCGTGTAGACGAAATTCTGCGCAATGCAATGCTCTGGGATGTTATGGGTGGTGTTGCCCGTCGTTCTTGGGCACGTAATGAGAATGCGATGTCTACGGTGAAGGAGTGGAATGATACTCAGGCTGAGAATGGCTTTATGATTACGGAGCCTTTTATTGCTGATGAGGCTTATTTGGCAGAATTGGTGAAATAAATCATTTTAGGCTATTCAAGAATAGGAGTAAGATGGAGAGGGATATTTTAAATTTTGGATGTTAATTATTTAGACAATGAACCAGATAATTGAATGTGTGCCCAATTATAGCGAGGGACGTGACCTTGAGAAGATCGAGAAGATTGTTGAGTGTTTCCGTGGCAAGCCCGGTGTGAAGCTTCTCGACTATTCAAATGATGAGAACCATAACCGTCTTGTCGTTACGGTGGTTGGCGAGCGTGAGCCACTGAAAGCGGCTGTGCTTGAATCGGTGGGCAAGGCTGTTGAGCTGATTGACCTCACTAAGCATCAGGGTCAGCATCCACGAATGGGAGCGGTAGACGTTATACCTTTCATACCTGTGAGAAATTCAAGTATGGAGGAGTGCATCGAGCTTTCAAAGGAAGTGGGGGCCGCCATTGCAGAGCTTTACAACTTCCCGGTGTTCCTCTATGAGAAGTCGGCAACCGCACCTCATCGTGCCAACCTTGCAGCCGTGCGTAAGGGTGAGTTTGAGGGTATGGCAGAGAAGATAAAGCTTCCCGAATGGCAGCCTGATTTCGGTCCGGCAGAGCGTCACGCTACGGCTGGCACAGTAGCTGTAGGAGCGCGTATGCCTCTTGTAGCCTACAATATTAATCTGAATACAAACCGTCTTGACATCGCCACTGACATCGCCAAAAAGATACGTCATATCAATGGTGGCTACCGTTTCGTGAAGGCTATGGGCGTTGATTTGGCAGATAGAGGCATCGTTCAGGTATCTATTAATATGACCGACTTCACACGTACCGCCCTTTACCGTGTGTTTGAGACAGTACGCTTTGAAGCACGTCGCTGGGGCGTGACTATCGCCGGAAGTGAGATAATCGGTCTTGTACCGATGGCAGCTCTTATCGACACTGCTGAGTATTATCTTGGTCTTGAAGATTTCAGCATCAATCAGGTGCTTGAATCACGTATAATGGAGGAATAATGGGTAATCTGAAAATAAAGAATGTCACCATAGTCACCCCTGTCGGCAGAGAAGCCGTCAAGGGTGACCGTATGGGTGAGCTGTCGGTAATTCCAAAGGGCTACATTATCATTACGGAGGGAAAAATTTCGTATGCCGGATCGATGGAGGATGCTCCAGCCACGCGACCTGACGAGCATTATGAGGAGATTGATGCGCAAGGAAACGTTGCATTGCCCGGTTTCGTTGATTCACATACCCATCTCATTTTCGGAGGATTCCGACCTGACGAGTTCCAATGGCGACTGAAGGGAGATTCCTATATGTCGATTATGGAACGTGGAGGAGGCATACAATCCACTGTCAATGCCACACGCGAAACCTCCGTCGAAGAACTGAAAAAGAAGGCTCAATGGTTTATCGACCGTATGAGCGAGATGGGTGTGACCACTGTGGAAGCCAAGAGTGGCTATGGACTTGACTCCGACACTGAGATAAAGATGCTCGACGCCATTTCTGAACTGGCAAATGAGCCGGATCAGAAAGTTGAGCTTATAGCTACATTCCTCGGTGCCCACGCTGTGCCTAAGGAGTATGCAGGACGCACAGGGGAGTATGTAGATCTTATCATAAACGAGATGCTTCCTAAGGCTAAGGGTAAGGCAAAATTCTGTGACGTGTTCTGCGAAAAGAACGTATTTGAATTAGCTGATTCCAAGCGTCTGCTTCAGGCTGCTGAAGCTATGGGTTATTCCTTGAAGCTCCACGCAGATGAGATTGTAACTTTGGGTGGAGGAGAACTAAGTGCGGAGTTGGGTGCAATTTCTGCCGACCACCTTCTCCATATCAGCGACAAGGGAATAAGTATGATGGCAGATAAGGGTGTAGTAGCCACGTTGCTCCCTCTCACCGCTTTCGCGTTGAAGGAACCTTATGCGCCAGCCCGTAAATTCATCGATGTGGGTGCAGCTGTGGCGCTTGCCACAGATCTAAATCCGGGAAGCTGCTTCTCAGGTTCGATTCCCCTGACCATAGCCCTTGCGTGCATCTATATGAATATGAGCATTGAGGAGACAATAACAGCTCTGACTCTGAACGGAGCTGCTGCTCTCGATATGGCACACGAAATCGGCAGCTTGGAACCGGGTAAAAGGGGAGACGTAGTGATTCTCGGATGCGATAACTATCACATATTGCCTTATTATGTGGGTATGAACTGTGTGAAGACCACTGTCTATGCCGGCAAGATAGTGTCGCAAAATCCCTAAACCCCCGACCTTAAACTTTAAACTCAAAACCAATCAACCATTATGAAACTGCAAGATCTTACTATAAATGAATTTCTCGAGAAGACCTACGGTAGCGACCCTGTGCCCGGTGGTGGAAGTGTCTCTGCACTGTGTGGCTCTTTGGCAGCCGCTTTAGGACAGATGGTGACTGCTCTAACCATAGGTCGTAAGAAATATGCGGATGTAGAGGAAGATATGCTCCGTCTTGCTCCGGAAATGGAGGAGGCACGCAATAAATTTGTCAATTTCATCGACGAGGATGCTGCCGCTTATCAGGTTGTATTCGACGCTTTCAAACTTCCCAAAGCAACCGATGAGGAGAAGGCAGCGCGTAAAGAGGCTATCCAGAAAGCTACTCTTGCTGCGGCTTTAGTGCCGTTGGAGGTGGCGCGTACAGCCGTAGGCATTATGGACGGAATTCAGGAAATAGCCGTAAAGGGTAATAAAAATGCTATCACTGACTGCTGCGTGGCTATGATGTGTGCCCGCACAGCAGCCTTCGGTGCTATCCTTAACGTCCGTATCAATCTTGCCGGTCTCGATGACCGTGAAGTAGCCTCTCAGTTAGAAGATGAGTGTATGGCTCTCCACGATGAAGCTGAGATTAAGGAAGCAGCTCTTCTCAACACCGTAATAATCTAAGGATATGGGAAGAATGGAAACATATGCCATAGGGTCAAGTCTGTTGACTTATGACCTGATTGAAAAGATTCTTAAAAGCAAAGCCCGTCTTACGCTTTCTGACGAGGCACGCCAAAAGATTCAGAAATGCCGTGACTATCTCGACAAGAAGGAGGAGGATCTCTCGAAACCTATATATGGCGTGACAACCGGATTCGGTTCGCTTTGCGACAGAACAATCTCTAAGGATCAGCTCTCTACTCTCCAGGAAAATCTGGTAAAGAGCCATTCTTGCAGTGTGGGCACTCCCGTAGCTCCCATTGTGGTTAAACTGATGCTTCTGCTTAAGGCTCATGCTCTGTCAATGGGGTTCAGCGGCGTGCAGGTGCAGACCGTAGAGCGTATAATCGATTTTTATAATTACAGCATATATCCCATAGTCTACGACCGTGGTTCATTGGGTGCTTCGGGCGACTTGGCTCCCTTAGCAAATCTTTTCCTTCCTCTTATCGGAGAGGGTGAGGTTATCTATGAGGGTAAGAAATACACAGGTAAGGGTATACTTGACGAGTTTGGCTGGGAACCGATAAAATTGCAGTCGAAAGAGGGTCTGGCACTTCTTAACGGTACACAATTTATGAGTTCCAACGGTATCAAGGCTCTCATAGACGGTTGGCATCTTGTTAACTGTTTTGATATGTTCGGTGCCATGAGTCTTGAGGCCTATGACGGACGTATAGAGCCATTTTGGAATTGTATACAGCAAGTGCGTCCTCATCCCGGACAGATCGAGACCGGAGATGTATTCCGCCGTATTCTGAAAGACAGTGAGATAATAGAACACGAGAAGGAGCATGTGCAAGATCCTTATTCATTCCGTTGTATACCGCAGGTGCATGGGGCGGTCAAGGACGCTATGCATCATGTCACAGAGGTGCTGCATATAGAGATAAATTCAGTGACTGACAATCCTACCGTCTTTCCCGATGATGACTTGGTTGTGAGCGGTGGCAATTTCCACGGTGAACCTATCGCCCTCGTGTTTGATTATATGGGCGTGGCTCTTCATGAGCTTGGTAATATATCGGAGCGTCGTGTGGCACAGTTGATTGACGGTAAGCGTGGTTTGCCGGAGTTCCTTGTTGCCAAACCCGGTCTGAACTCAGGATTCATGATTCCACAGTATGCTGCCGCTTCGGTAGTAAGCCAGAACAAGATGTATGCCTGGCCCGCCTCATGCGATTCGATTGTCAGCTCCAACGGTCAGGAAGACTTGGTGTCGATGGGTGCTAACTCAGCCACAAAGCTTCATAAGATAGTCGACAATCTTAAGATTATCGCAGCCATAGAGCTTATGAATGCTGCCCAAGGCATAGATTTCCGTCGTCCGCTCAAATCGTCGCCAATGATTGAGAAGGTTATGGCCGACTATCGCAAGGTTGTGCCGTTTGTAGAAGACGATGTGGTAATGCAGGAATATATCGCAAAGACGATGGACTTCTTAGAGCACTATGAGATTGTGATAGAGTAATTACTATGACATTGTGGTAGAATAACTAAGCAGAAAAAGGCGCAGGATAAACCTACCTGCCGCTTAGACATTCAGATAAATTTAAATTGGCAGTCGGGATACATATTTTTTATGTTGACGGGCTACCAATTTAAATTTTTTTTCTAATTTTGTGGTATGAGAGATTCTATCGTTATAAAAAATCACATGAATAAAATTAACCCAAAGTCTATTGCTCTGTTGGGAGTAATATTAATAACACTATTAGCTATGTCGTGCAGTTCAACAACAAAGGCTTCCCAACCGATGGGTAATCTTGAGACAGTCTCCCCGGAAATTTTTGAAAAGGGATTAAAGAAAGGTAATGTCCAGCTGCTTGATGTGCGCTCTGCCGAAGAATATGAGCAGGGCCATATACAAGGATCTATAAACATTGATGTGCAGGAACCGGATTTTCAGGCAGAGGTTTCAAATCAGCTTGAAAAAGACAAGCCAATCTACGTATATTGCCGTAGTGGACGTCGCTCGCTTTTAGCGGGAGAGATGCTTGCTAAAGACGGATATACTGTAATGGATCTTGACGGCGGCATACTTGGTTGGGAAAAGGCAGGTTTACCCGTAGTGAATGACTGAGCGAGGCAGGGAATGGCAGAAGAATTGCGGAAGTACATTGCCATTGACCTGAAGTCGTTTTATGCTTCGGTGGAGTGTGTGGAGTTGGGATTGGATCCTCTTGACACCTGCCTTGTTGTAGCTGATGCGTCACGGACAGAGAAAACTATCTGTTTAGCTGTGTCTCCTGCTTTGAAAGCATACGGCTTGGGAGGTCGTCCACGCTTGTTTGAAGTAATCCAGAAAGTCAGGGAGGCAAATTATCGTCGCGGGAAATATGGAAAGTCATACTCAAAGAGAGTGCTCGACCAACATCCGGAAATGGCTATAGATTATCTTGTCGTGCCTCCGCGAATGGCTTATTATATAGAATACAGCACACGTATCTATAAGATTTATCTTCGCTATATTGCTCCTGAAGATATACACGTCTATTCCATTGACGAAGTGATAATGGATGCCACTTCCTACCTTCCGATCTATCGTCTTTCTGCCCACGAGCTTGCCATAAAGATGATCCGTGAGGTATTGGCAGAGACGGGGGTAACCGCTACGGCGGGAATCGGAACTAATATGTATCTGTGCAAAATTGCCATGGATATTGTGGCTAAGAAGATGGCACCGGATAGAGATGGGGTGCGGATAGCGGAGCTTGACGAAATGAGTTATCGCCATCAGCTTTGGGAACATAGACCGCTTACCGATTTCTGGCGTGTCGGGCACGGCATAGCCAATAAGTTGGCGCAATATAGCATTACCACGATGGGTGACATTGCCCGCTGTTCGCTTCAACATGAGGAGTTGCTATATAGGCTTTTTGGAATTAATGCCGAACTTCTGATTGACCATGCTTGGGGTTGGGAGCCTGTAACGATGGATTTAGTGAAGGCTTACCGTCCGGAGGCAAGAAGCATAAGCAACGGACAGGTGCTTCAAAGTGCGTATACAGTTGATAAGGCTCGTGTAGTCGCGCTTGAGATGGCTGATAATATTTCACTTGAAATGATAGAGGAAGGCATTGTCACCGACCAGATTGTGCTGACTATAGGCTATGATGTGGAATCGCTTACCAATCCTGCGATAAGGTCAAAGTATAGAGGCGCGATTAAGACAGATTTCTATGGTAGGCGAGTGCCGGTGCCCGCCCACGGCACTATAAATCTTGAGCGTCCTACGTCTTCCGGCAGGATATTGACGGAGAAAGTGGCAGAACTTTTCGACCGTATTGTCAATCCGAATTTGCTTGTGCGTCGTCTGACGTTGGTAGTAAATCATCTTATTTCTGAGGCAGACGCAAAGGCTCGACCTCAAGTTGTGCAACTCGATCTTTTCTCAGATTACGAGGAGGTGAAGAGGCAGCAACAGGAGAGGGAAGCAGAGCTTATAAAAGAGCGTCGCGGACAGGAGGCTGTACTGAAAATCAAGAAAATGTTTGGCAAGAATGCCAATATTAAAGGGTTTGAACTTTATGGAAGGCGCCACTCAAAGAGGACGTAATCAGCAGATCGGAGGACACCATGAATAGGAATCAGATAGATGGTAGGCAGCTATGAGTAAGTATGATGATATTATCAACTTGCCCCATAATGTGTCGAGTGTGCATCCCCCGATGCCGATGGAGAACCGCGCAGCTCAGTTTGCCCCTTTTGCTGCCTTGACTGGTCACGCGGCTGCAATTGAGGAAACAGGACGGGTTACCTCTAAGAAGATTGAACTAAGTGATGAGGAGAAGATGAATGTATCACGACATTTAGAATACGCCCTTCGCCACAGAGCTGTTGTCACTATCACCTATTTTCTTCCTGATCCCTATAAGGAGGGTGGGCGGTACGTATCTTATAGTGGACAAATAAAGAAGATTGACGAATACGAGCATAAGGTAATCATGACCGATGGCAAGATGATATCCCTTTATATGATCTGCGCTGTCATAGGCTCTATCTTTGACAAATTTGCCTGAAGCCATCAGTGCCGTTAAGTGTGCCATTTTTAGTTCTATTTAAGTCGCCACATACTAAAATAATTTGTGAAGCATCCCTATGTTATCTTCAGAATTTAGGGTCTCAATTTTTATGGCTATAGAGGTCAAGTAATTTAATGGTTTCCTCATTGAGAATACCGTCAGGTCGGATATTATGGTAAGCTTGGAAAGCTCTGACACAAATATCCAAATCATCCGGGACATCATAATGTATGCCTCTGGTATCGATAGGATCCTTGGCCTCTGCACGTGCTACTGCAATAAAAATATCCGACATCTTACTTGGTTTTATGTGACTATCATAGTTTTTGATGACCAATTTGCACGAATCAGTAAAAAACTCAGCTTTCCTTAATGATCTGATCAGATCATCACTGTCAAAACCGGGCCATTCCATATCTTTTATTTGACGAAATCCTATAGGTTTTGATGACCATATAGGTTTCCACAGGTTAAGAAGATCTATCATTTGCTTAGTGAGTTTGCCATCTGGTATAAGTCCGGCATCTTTTTGAAATTGTTTTATAGCTTGTTGTGCTTTTTGTGCATCGACTATAGGTTTTTGGTTGTGATAAACAATATCATCAAATGATAAATAATCATTGGCCATGAGAGTTATATGGAAAATCTCAGCCTCAATATAGTGAGCATTACGTTTATTTGACTTAGCTTTAGGTGTATTATTGACAGATATGAGAGAATTTTGAATTTCTTTCGGAATTATCCATTTCTTTTTATTTTTTATGAATAAAAGCCAATAATCGTTTGGGGCTACATTTAGAAGACTATCAAGCCTTTTATTCCCGTCGTGAGATAAATCTGCACCATTCAAAAAACAATCATCAAGAAGTTCAAAAATATTATATTTGGGAGTTGAAAATGTAAACTCCATTTTCTCCTTTTTAAGTTGTTGGATGAATGGGGAATTCTGACGATGATAATATGTGAAAATAATTAAGACAATCACGCCCAAAGTAGCTCCAACCACCAGATATTTTTGGAAACTACTTTTAGAGTTGTTATGGCTCGAGCTATTATCATGAGGGGTTAAAGGTGGTGGTGGTGGTACAGGGGTTGGAGAAGCTGATAAGGAATCTATCGAAGTGGTGGATGTGGAGGAATTCGAAGAAGACTCACTTTGACTCTCTACTGAGGGATTACGAGGCTTTTTTTCGAGACAGATTTTATGAGTTTGCTTATTGATAACAGGTATATTATCTTGAGATATAAATTCATTTTGAGGGGTTATTATTGGCAGGACGGTGGTATAAGCAGCGTTATACTCGTAATCTTTAGGCAACACACCTTTTACTAGTATCTCTGCCGCTTGATATATAATTGACTCTTTATATTCTGATTGAGAATTAAATTTATTTAAAAATTCTGAGATATGATTTTTCCATTCAGGGTTGTGTAATAGTTTCTCCGAATCAGATTGAGCAATACGATACATTATGGTGCCAAATCCACTTTTGTGGAGTGATTTAACTACAATCTTAAAGGAGGCGGACATATTTGTGAAGAAGTCTGTATCGGTCAAATAATCGACAAAATAGCTCGATGTAATGATTAAATTCCCATACTCTACTATCAGATTTCTAACTATGTTACTTTTATCTTTCATTTTTTTAGATTAAAGTGATTGAATTGATGAAATTACAAACTAAATTAGTAATTTGCAACAACTTGTACCATATTGTGTAT
>CAMWTL010000099.1 GCA_947177145.1 uncultured Porphyromonadaceae bacterium | reverse complement strand
TACATTCCGGACAGATTTTGCTTATATCTGATGCCCGACGCAATTTTGTACCACAGGTAGAACAGAAGCGTGTGGTGTTGCTCCAGTTAATAAGTTCCGCACCTTTAGCGGCGGCTCGGTATTCCTTTTCGGGAAGCAGTTGCCACGACTCACGCAGTCCTACAATCTCATAGTTCAGAGAGGAGGGCTTACGAGATTGCGTATTAAAAATCAACTCGTCAGATGAGAGATTTAAAGGCACAGCCATATATCCTGGAAAGCGGAATACGTCTGTCTCATCTGTATTAAGCTCAACCTCCTCAGCCACAGGCAAACGGCAAACGCCATCAGCTTCCCTAACGAGCACAACCTTAGAATCGGAATACAAAATAACCTTCTCCATAAACTAAACTCTAAACCTTCTATCTATCAACTAACCCCGGATGTCTCCAGCCCGGTGCCAACTCTGCCATCGGGCGCAAAAAGAAGTCGCGCTCCAAAAGATGCGGATGAGGCACCGTAAGCTCAGGAGTATTAATCTGTAGATAGTCAATAGCCACAATGTCTATATCAATAATACGATCAGCATATGTGCCGTCAGCCTTTCTATGCGAGTCGGGGGATATACTGCGCTCTATAGCCTGAAGACGATGCAAAATCTCCAAAGGTTCAAGATCGGAGAAAAACATCATCCCCACGTTCAAAAAAGAATGGGTGGAATCGAAGCCCCAAGGCTCCGACTCCACCACATGACTTATTTCATATTCACCAAACTCCTCCCCTATCGCACGCATTGCACGCGACAGGTTGAGTCGCTTGTTGCCGAGATTGCTCCCGATGTTAACAAATACTGTTGCCATCTGAACACATAGCTCATCAGAGAGTCTTTTTTACCTCAACCTCTTCGTAGCCCTCGATAAGGTCACCCTCACGGATGTCGTTGTAGCCTGCCACGGAGAGACCGCAGTCATAGCCTGAGACTACCTCCTTAACATCGTCTTTGAAACGCTTGAGAGAACCAAGATCGCCGGTATAGATTACGATACCGTCGCGGATCACGCGCACCTTGTTGCTGCGCTTGATCTTGCCGTCACGCACGATGGCACCCGCAATAGTGCCCACCTTCGAGATATGGTAGGTCTGGAGCACTTCGGCTGTACCGGTAATTTCCTCCTTGATTTCGGGAGCAAGCAGACCCTCCATAGCATCCTTGACCTCTTCTATAGCCTTGTAGATCACAGAGTAGAGACGGATCTCCACACCCTCCTTCTCAGCCTCCTTACGCGCAGCGCCGGAAGGACGGACCTGGAAACCGATTATGATGGCATCCGAAGCAGCAGCCAAAGTGACATCGCTCTCGGAGATGGCACCTACGCCCTTGTGGAGCACGTTGACCTGAATCTCCGGAGTGGAAAGTTTGATAAGAGAGTCGGAAAGAGCCTCCACAGAACCGTCCACATCGCCCTTGACAACAAGATTAAGCTCATGGAAGTCGTTGAGCGCACGGCGACGACCAAGCTCCTCAAGACCGGGACGCTTCTTGGTGCGCAGACCAAGCTCACGCTGAAGCTGCTCACGCTTGGCAGCAATTTCACGTGCCTCCTGCTCAGTCTCAAGCACATTGAATGTGTCGCCTGCCGTAGGCGCACCGTTCATACCGAGGATAAGCACCGGAGTGGAAGGACCTGCTTCCTTTACGCGCTGGTTACGCTCGTTGAACATAGCCTTAATCTTACCGTAGTGTGTTCCGGCAAGGATTACGTCGCCCACACGGAGTGTGCCATTCTGCACAAGCACCGTAGCCACGTAACCACGACCCTTATCGAGACTTGACTCTATCACGGAACCTATCGCCAGACGGTTGGGATTTGCTTTAAGCTCAAGCATCTCAGCTTCGAGAAGCACCTTCTCCATAAGCTCCTCCACACCTATACCCTTCTTGGCAGAGATGTCCTGGCTCTGGTATTTGCCACCCCAATCCTCCACAAGATAGTTCATATTGGCGAGCTGCTTCTTTATGTTGTCGGGATTGGCGGCAGGTTTATCTATCTTATTTATCGCGAACACCATCGGCACACCGGCAGCTGAAGCATGATTGATAGCCTCAACTGTCTGGGGCATCACGTCGTCGTCGGCAGCCACGATGATGATGGCAAGGTCAGTGACCTTCGCACCACGCGCACGCATAGCGGTAAACGCCTCGTGGCCCGGAGTGTCGAGGAAGGTGATATGACGTCCGTCAGGCAATTTCACGTTGTAGGCACCGATATGCTGAGTAATACCACCCGCCTCACCGGCAATCACATTGGAATTGCGGATATAGTCGAGCAACGATGTCTTACCGTGGTCCACGTGACCCATCACAGTCACAATCGGCGGTCGCGGCTCGAGATCCTCTTCATCATCATCCTCAGGAGCGATGGCTTCTGTCACATCGGCACTCACATACTCAGTGGTGAAGCCGAATTCCTCTGCCACAATATTGATGGTCTCGGCATCCAGACGCTGGTTGATAGAAACCATAACGCCGAGGTTCATACAAGTGGCAATGACATTGTTGACAGGCACCTCCATAAGGTTGGCAAGGTCATTAGCCGTCACGAACTCAGTAAGCTGGATCACACGGCTTTCAGCCTCTTCGCGACGCTGGTTCTCAAGTTCGCGGTTATGAAGAGCCTCCTTCTTCTCCTTACGCCACTTCACATTCTTCTTAGGAGTCTTGTTGGTAAGGCGGGCAAGGGTCTCCTTCACCTGCTTCTGCACATCTTCCGGATTCGACTCCTTATGCGGCTGTGGACGCTCGTTGCGACGCTGCTTATTATTGCCCTCTCCCTTGTTACGGTCAGAGCGCTTGCGGTCGCCGCCACCCTGCTGCTTATCCTGGGCGGGTTTATCACCACCTGACTTCTTACGACGTTCCGAACCGAAGCCGGGCTGCTGTGCCGCCTTCTCGATGTCTACCTTCTCCTTACCTATACGCTTACGCTTCTTACGGTCGGAAGTAGCTTCGGCAGATGCGCCCCCCTGCTGGGCAGAGTTATTCTGACGGTTTTTGTCGCCGCCGCGACGGCGGTCATCCTTACCACGTTTCTTGGGGCGTGTGCTCTGGTTAAGAGCAGAGAGGTCAATCTTTCCAAGCACTTTCAGCTCAGGCTGGGCAGCGGGAGCTGAGAGACGGAACACGCCTGATGTGGATTCCGATGTGCGTGGTGTCGGCTGCTCCTGTGGCGTGGGATTGGAGTTGGCCGGTTGAGCGCCTTGTTTCTGCTGGCGGGAATCCTTTTTCGATGTATTGTTCACTATGTCTTCTGAAGATTTTTTTGTAGCCGCTTCACCGGCATCAGCAATTTTATCGGATTTCACAGAAGGTTTAGCTACAGGTTGCTGGGCTTCCGGTGTTTTTTTCACCTGAGGCTGTGGCTGAGCCTGCGGACGTGCCTGCAGTGGTTCGGGAGCCGCCTGAGCCGCCGGTTTAGGCGCGACAGGAGGTTCAGGAGCCTGGGGCGGGCGCTGTGGCTGAGCAGGACGCTGTTCCGCAGCGGGACGCTGTGCAGAGGCACCCTGAGGCGCCTTCTGTGCCTGGCGTGAAGAATTCTGTTTTGACTGGGATGATTTATTCGACTGTCTGGAGGAGGATGAGTGATGGGTGCCCCCTACAGTTGAGAGGTCGATTTTACCCAGCACCTTAAGACCTACGGAATTTGCCGCAGCATCGTCTGACCTTCTCTCGGATTTTGCCTTACGGTCTTCGCGCCGTGAATTTGTACGTTGATCGGATTGTGCCTTGTCGGCTTTGTCGCTGCTGAACTCTTGCATAAGCAGCGACACGGCTGCGTCGTCGATACGGGAATTGGGATTCGTATCGACCTCTATGTTGTGCTTACGCAAGTACTCAACCGCCGTATTTACACCGACGTTAAGATCTTTTGCTATTTTGCTGATTTTTGTGCGCATATGCTGGTGAAGGGGTTTTAAACTTTTAATCCTCGAACTCGGCGCGGATCACGTTGAGCACGTGCTCGATGGTGGTGTCTTCAAGGTCGGCTTGATCGAGCACCTCAGGGCGTGCGTTGAGCACAGCCTTGGCAGTGCCGAGACCAATGTCCTTGAGCGCTTCAATCACCCAATCGTCAATCTCATCGCGGAATTCGTCGAGGTAGATATCCTCCTCGCCCTCCTCGATGTCGCGGTATACATCAATGGTATAGCCGGTGAGCATAGTGGCGAGACGGATATTATGGCCGCCCTTGCCGATGGCAAGAGAAACCTCGTCAGGGTGGAGGAATACCTCTGCTTTCTTAGTCTCTTCGTTAAGACGTATGGAAGAAATCTTGGCAGGGCTTAAAGCACGCTGGATAAAGAGAGAGGGATTAGCAGTATAAGATATAACGTCGATATTCTCGTTGCGGAGCTCTCTTACGATTCCATGTATACGGCTGCCCTTGATGCCTACACAGGCGCCTACGGGGTCGATACGGTCATCGTAGCTCTCTACGGCTATCTTGGCTCTCTCACCCGGGATACGGGCTACGGCGCGGATGGTGATGAGACCGTCATGAATCTCAGGAACCTCCTGCTCAAACAGACGGCGAAGGAAGCGGTCGTCTGTGCGCGACACAATAATCTTAGGATTATTATTGTTGGTGTCCACACGCTTCACTATGGCTCTCACCATATCGCCCTTATGGAAATTATCGCTGGGTATCTGCTCGTCTTTGGGCATCGTAAGCTCATTCTGGTCTTCATCGACGAGAAGCGATTCGCGTTTCCATATCTGATGCACCTCTCCGGTGATAATCTCACCCTCAAGTTCTTTGAATTTGGAAGTCTTCGCCTCGTTCTGGAGATCAAGGATCTTTGACTGGAGAGTCTGACGAAGGTTGAGAATGGCACGGCGGCCGAACTTCTCAAAGAAGATCTGCTTTGAAACCTCTTCTCCGATCTCACACTCAGGATCGATCTCACGTGCCTCTTCGAGTCCGATCTGGCGGTCAGGATTGGTTACCTGTCCGTCAGGCACGACCTCAAGATTCTGATATATCTCGCAGTCGCCCTTGTCAGGGTTCATTATGACGTCAAAGTTCTCGTCGGAGCCGAACATCTTCGCAAGAACATTGCGAAACGACTCTTCGAGGACACTTATCATCGTGGTCTTGTCGATATTCTTGAGCTCTTTGAACTCAGCAAACCGGTCGACCATATTAACGGTCTCTGCTTTTTTTGCCATAAGACTTTAGAATTGTAGTAGGTAGGATGTAGATTTTACGTCGGAGTAGGCGAAGGTGTGAGGCACCTCCTCCATCACGGGGCGCTTGGCACCTTCGTGCTTCACCTTCTCGGAAGAAAGGATAGTGAAGCTGTCGGGACCCGCCTCGCGGAGCACTCCGGTATATTTACGGCCGTCGCGGGCGATAACCTCGACCTCGTTGCCGATGTTCTTCTGATATTGTCTCAACACTTTGAAGGGGGAGGTTAGTCCGGCGGAGCCGACCTCGAGTTCGTAGTCTTCTTCGTCACGGTTGAACGCCTCCTCTATCTTACGGGTAAGGGCGATACACTCATCGATGTCGACGGGCGAATCGGAATCTATCTCTACGGTGATCTCGTTGGCGGGTGAGACTGTAAGGTCCACGAGGTAGAGATCCGTATCTTGAAGCTGCTGCTCTATAAAATCTGTGAGCGCTGTTTTGTCGATCATATAATTTCGTTTTACAAAAAAACTCGGAGGAGACTTGCGTCCCCTCCGGAAATCCTTTGCAAAGATAATAAATTAAGCTGTGAAATAGGGTAAAATAAGCAGCAAAAGAGGTCAGAGATCAATAAATTTAATTATTTTTAACGTTAGTTAGCATTAATTATACTAAACCAACTCTGCATCCAAAGCAGAAAGGAACCCCGCAAGTGCAGAGTTTTCCGACACCACCTGACGTAAAAATTCCTTCGGAGGCAATTGTTTATTCTCAACGGGATTAGTGTTGACCTCCACTTTCAGAGTGAGCAGATCGTTTTCAAGGAAGTTGCGCAGATATTCTATAAGTTTTGGCATCGAAAGCTCGAATGCCTGCAACTGTGCGGGGTGATCTACGATTATGCTGTAAGCGTGTTCTCCGGCGGGAGTGGGCTTAGAGGCTCTCATCGCGCTTATAAGAATATGCAACTGCGGATTTCGGGCTATAAATTCACCCCAAGCCTGAATAAAGCGGTCGTGAGAAATCGGAGTGGCTCGGTGGGTAAGACGACCGGCATCAGGATTTACATTGCTCCCTACATCTGAAAGACGCAGCGTGGAGGGGCGACGACCTGTAGCAACTTTCGGAGCCACAGGCTTGGGAGCAGCAGTTGGTTTAGAAGCAGCTGCCGGTTTGGGTTGCGCCACGGAGTTAGAGCCAGCTGACGGGTTAACAACAGGTTTGGCAATCGCCGGTTGTGGAGTGGCTGCGGTTGGCTGCGGTTGGCTTTGCAGTTGCTGTGGGCGACTTTGTGGTGGCGTTGAGGAAGAGCCGGGGTGGGGTGACGGTGAGCCGTAGCCTACTTGTGGCTCCTGCGCTTTAGAGGGAGCTTTTGTGGGGTCCCCGAGGGGTTGCTTACGGTCTATGGCATCAAAGGGGGGTGTGGCAGGAGTGAGAAGCTGACACAGGCGTATAAGGGTAAGCTCTACAAGGAGGCGTTTGGAAGAGGCAGTACGGTAATTAAGGTCGCAATCGGTAAGCAGACGCATCGCGGCATAATACCATTGGGGCGGCAGGGTGCGCGACTGCTCGGTGTAACGTACCGCAATCTCTTCCGAGGTTTCAAGGAGCGAGGCGGTACGTGGATCGGCAGCCACCATAAGGTCACGCACGTGGGCTGCCAGACCGTTCACCATAAATAATGAATCGAATCCCTTATCGCGAATATCCTTATATAATAGGAGGGCTGAAGAGACATCTCCTGAGCGGAAGGCATCGACCATACGGAAATAGTAATCATAGTCGAGCACATTAAGGTTTTCGATAGTATTGGCATAGGTGACGTTGCCTCTTGAAGAGGCAGCTACCTGATCGAATATTGAGAGCGCGTCACGCATCGCACCGTCAGCTTTAAGAGCTATTACTCCGAGTGCGTCGCGGTCGGTGGTGACACCCTCCTGCGAAGCCACATACTCAAGATGCTCCACCATATCGTTTATGGTGATACGTTTGAAGTCATAGATCTGGCAACGGCTCAATATAGTCGGAATCACCTTATGCTTCTCCGTTGTGGCAAGTATAAACACCACATACTTAGGAGGCTCCTCAAGGGTTTTGAGGAAAGCATTGAAAGCGGCATTGGAGAGCATATGTACCTCGTCGATGATAAAGACGCGGTACCTGCCTGACTGCGGAGGCACATTCACCTGCTCCGTTATGGAACGGATGTCATCTACGGAGTTATTAGAGGCAGCATCAAGCTCAACGAGATTGAATGAATTACCACGGTCGATAGCACGGCACGACTCGCATACCCCACACGCCTCTCCGTCGGGAGTGGGCGACAGGCAGTTGATTGTCTTGGCAAAGATACGTGCGCAGGAAGTCTTACCTACTCCTCGAGGCCCACAGAAGAGATACGCCTGAGCGAGCCTGCCGGAGTCGATGGCATTTTTAAGTGTAGCAGTAAGGGCACGCTGGCCTACGACTGTTTTGAATGTGGCAGGACGGTATTTTCGTGCCGACACCACGTATGGCTTCTGTTCGCTCATCAAATATTCGGAAATGTCAGTTATCGGTAAGTATAAGTCTAACGGAATATTCCCAAGGAATATTGAATCAGGGCGAGGGAATATTGAATAAAAACCGAAGGAAGGTGAAATGAGGGTGTGAAGGGATGTGGAATGAGGGTACGCAGAGAAGGTAGAATGAGAGTGCAAAAGAATAGGAAATGAAGATACGAAGGAAGGTGGAATAGGCGGCAATTTTATCGGCTAAAACAGGTTTGCCGGAGTAGAAATAGATGAGCGGTACGGAATGAAAATATAACTCGGTACAAAATGAGAACAGGGGGTTCATTTAACATTAAATCGGTACAAAATCGAGTTATAACGGTACAAAATTAAATTATAACGGTACAGAGTCGGAAAAAACCGGTACGGATAGAGATTATAACGGTTCGGGATAGGCAAATGGAGGAACAGCTTTTTGAGATAAAAATTAACTATACCGGATGGCTCAGGGCATAAGGAGTGAGGATACAGCATATCAACGAGATTGAAGAAATGCCTTCAATTTTTCGGTTGATTGAGGAATCGTTTCAAATCCTTCTTGAACTGGCTGGTATACCTCAGCTCTTTCATAATCCCATTGATTTAAGCATGGGCCCTACACTTGAAATGTCAATTGAGCCTTCAAGTTTACCAGATTTAGCTTCTTCAAAAGCAGCTTTTGTTATCTCATTGGGTTCATGGTATACAGCATCTAAAAGTATGCCTTCGACATAGTTGTTAAGGCTTCTCTATAGGGAATGCCTTATCCATTCTGTATTTAAAAGTGTTTATATCCATAATCAAGTTGTATTTTCTACTGATATTAAACACGTTAATTGCAAATGTCAAAAGAGCTAAACATTCGTTAATCCTCGAATTCTGGGAGGAGGAACCAGACTGTTTTCTTTACATCGTCTTTTTGGGGGTTTATTTAGGATCAAGAACTTCCCAATAGCCTCCCTTGTCGGGACCTACACGTTTAATACTATTTGAGTCTTTCAACGTTTTAAGGATCTTCTTAATTCCAGAAGGAGACATCATAAGATCTTTTGCTAATTGAGAGATCGTTATTTGTGGGCAAGCAACTAATTTTTCCAAAACTTTCTGTGTACTTGAAACAGTTTTCTGGTTACTTTTTTGGCTACTCTGACGAATTTCCTGGTCACTTAGAGGATCTTTCTGGTCAGCTTGGGTTTCATCTACTGTTTTCTGGACACTGTTAGAGTCTGGCTGGGTAGTGTCTTGGTCGGGTTGGAGGTCAGTAGAATCTAGTAGGTTGCCATAGAGTTCAAGCATGGCTTTTACGTCTTGCTCGTTGCCTCTGGTGGAAAGGGTGAGAACGGTGCGGTCTACGCCGTCTTTATGGGTTTCTTCAATAGTGACGGGGGTATGGTAGACTTTTTCCCATACTTTACAAATACCGCTCAGGCCGCTTCCAGCTCGTTCGCCAAATTCTATCAATGAGAATATCTTCAGCATGATGCCGTTGCGAGGGTCGGAAATACCGCCTTCAATAGCGTCTGATATGGAGATGCGGACTGTACCGGGATTTGAGAGGCGGTAACCTTTCTCCGATTTCTGAATTACCAATCCCTGACGGCCATAAAAATCAGCATGGACGCAGGCATTGGTTATGGCTTCACGCAACAGCTTGTGGATGGGGGTATCATCTACGCGGAGATTGCCTTTCAATACAAAGGGGACTTTCAAGCCTTGTTGCATACGTCGCAGAGCCTCAATCACGAAGTCGAACACATTACCGCTCCAATCACCCGAGGTGGATACAATACGGTCAGTCCAGCGTGTCGCACCTAATGAACGGTTTTCCTGATAGTCGAGAAAGTAGTTGGGGAACTCGCGGGTAATCTCATATTCGTAGCCAAACATCAGTAGTCCGGCTGCCGTTGGATGGTATTTTCCATCCTCACCGATTCCGATAGCCCCGATCTTACGCAGGAACATCTCGTCGTCCTCATTGTTCCAAAGATGATTTGTATGAGTGGAACGGAAGAAGTTGCGATAGCCTTTGACTGTATCCTTGCAGAACACCGTCATATCCATCTTATCAAGAACTTTTGCATCTTGAGTGACATAAGCCGCGTCACGGAACATCAATGCCATTTCATCAAGCGAGCAATGATAGTCTCCTTCATGGTTACGGCGAAATGTGCCGGATTTCGGATCCATGCCGACGTAGACGGGACGAGCCATGCGTTCGGCACGTGGCACACGCACAACTAAAATATTTTTACCATCTACCGGTTCGATCTTTACCATGCTTCGAGTGACAATATTGGCACTTATCTTCTGACGGTTGTTGACCATATTCCAGAAGTCCTTCTCCAGTTTCTCAGCATCGACATCTTCCGGCACAAGATTACCGTCCTTCTCCTCACGCACTCCAAGCAGAATGATTCCGCCATCGGTATTGGCAAAAGCCGAATATGTTTCCCAAAATGATCCAGGGAAACCACCTTTAGCCTTCTTAGCCTCAAGCTGATTATGTTCTCGGTATTCACTGAGCTTGCTTAAATCGAATTCCGCCATGATTAAACACTTTTTATTTAACGTATCACATCAACACCGCTGAG
>CAMWTL010000098.1 GCA_947177145.1 uncultured Porphyromonadaceae bacterium | reverse complement strand
TACATCCGCAGAGAAATGAATAAATTCTGACACCTATATATTAACACGAGCAAATCTTTTATTTAAACCTACCTGCTATTTTCGGCACTTTTATTAGGGATTGAGAAAATCTTTTTGTAACTTTGTGATTACAAATGCCCTTAAACCCAACAGACTGTATAAAACTGATGATGGATATAACGAGATACAAAACAATTCTATTGGTGATGATAATGGCTGTTGCCGCTTCATTTGTTGCTGACGCACAGTTGCGCTACGGCTTCCGCTTCGGAGGCGATTTTGCAAAAGCAACCCTCGGCAATGCCAACGCCCTGTCAGGAGCTTGCCTCGCACCCTCCACAGCCTACGAACCCAACAACTATAAAGAGCCTGTCTCACTCGTCAACCGAAGCGGCTTCAGCGGTGGTCTCGTTCTCGAATACCAATTCGAGAAATGTGGTTTCGCACCCGACATTGCCCTCCTCTACACGCGATACAACACACGTCTTGCCCTTCAGGATGAAAAGCCTCAAAGCTTCGGACGTAACTTCATCGAAATACCAATCCATCTGAAATGGAAATTCTGGATCCCCCAGACCAAGAATCTTTTTGCCCCTATGGTCTACACCGGTCCCTCTATGATGTTTCGTCTTGACCACAACTCCGGAATCAACTACGCTTACCCCTTCACCATAACAGGAAATCCCTCCCGCTCTCCTGCCCTTCCCGATGTCGGACAGGCTCTCGCCCGTTACGAATTACCCATTTACACTTTCAAATCGAATGTATTCCAACCCGGCTGGGACGTTGGCATAGGCTTCGATATAATAAACTTCATCCAAGTAACTGCCGGCTACCGTTTCGGTCTTAGCAACGCCCTCAACTCCCCCAAAGATGTAACCCTCCACACTAACGCCTGGACAGTAGCCGCCACCCTACTCTTCGATTTCTAAATGAAGATTTCTGATCGAAGGCGGTTTGTCTCCGGGTGAACCATCCTCAACTGCCCTAAACCAAAACCATAAACCCTAAACCAACCAAATGAACACAAAAGATTTTATAAAATCTCTTACCGACCTCGTTAACGAATACATCGCTGCCGACGAAGCTTATAGCGACGATGTGCAGTTGGAAATAAACACCACAACTTGGGAAATGGATATAGCCGACCCGGAAAACGACCTCCCCAACTGCGACTATTACCCGATGATGGACCTCGTGAAGATGAGTACCGACAATCCCGGTGAGTGGGAACCCGACCATGAAGCCATCTCAGACGTGGCAGCTGAATACTTATTCACTGAATAACCCAAAAGCATATTATTCAAGCCTCTGACCGACATTTCGGAGGCTTTTTTCACCTTCATCCGCAAATTAAAGATATTTTTCTGTAATTATATCACAAAAAATGCTTAATTTCGCATCATAAATCAAATTATATACAATCAAGCAACTCAGCAATGGCAACAACTTTGGTCAAGACCTCTTTCGACTTCCCCGGACAGACTGCCGAATACCACGGCAAAGTGCGCGACGTCTACACTATCGACAATAATCTTATGGTGATGATTGCCACAGACCGTATTTCGGCTTTTGATGTAATCCTTCCTGAAGGTATACCCTATAAAGGACAGGTGCTCAATCAGATTGCAGCATATTTCCTCGACGCGTCAGCCGACATCGTGCCTAACTGGAAACTCGCCGTTCCCGACCCGATGGTCACTGTAGGAGTAAAAGCAGAGTCATTCCCCGTGGAGATGATTATTCGTGGCTACCTCACTGGAAGCGCATGGAGAGAATATAAGGCAGGTTGCCGCGAGCTTTGCGGCGTGAAGCTCCCCGACGGTATGCGTGAAAACGAGAAATTCCCGGAGCCGATAATCACACCCACCACCAAGGCTGCTGAAGGTCACGACGAGAACATTTCCCGTGAAGAGATTATCGCACAGGGACTCGTTAGCGAAGAAAACTACAAGATTGTGGAGGAATATACCCGTCGTCTCTTCGAACTCGGCACAAAGATGGCAGCCGAGAAAGGTCTTATCCTCGTTGATACGAAGTATGAGTTCGGTCTACGTGATGGCAAGGTTATCCTCATCGACGAAATCCATACCCCCGACTCTTCACGCTATTTCTACGCCGATGGTTATGAGGAGCGTTTCGAGAAGGGTGAGCCGCAGCGTCAGCTCAGTAAGGAGTTTGTGCGCCAGTGGCTTATCGACAACGGATTTATGGGTAAAGAGGGTCAGAAAGTACCTGAGATGACTCCCGAATTTATTCAGAGTGTATCGGAGCGTTATATTGAGTTGTTTGAGAAGGTAACAGGTCAGAAGTTTGTGAAGGCTGACGAAAACGACCTCACCTACCGCATCTACCGCAACGTATCCTCCTGCCTCCTCTCTCTGAAATCACACTGATTCCAAGCCCGGCACTAAAATCCTTAAAAAGGAATTTGGTTGCTGCAATAATTTCTTGAAAGCCTAATGGAAAAGATATATACAATGGTGGCGGAGCGACTCGGTCTCTCCGCCACTGCTGTGAAAGCCACCGCCGAACTCCTCGACGAAGGCGCCACTGTTCCCTTCATCAGCCGCTACCGCAAGGAGCGCACCGGTGCCCTCGACGAAGTGGCTGTCCGCTCAATCGAAACCACCCTCAAACTTGTGCGTGAACTCGAAGCACGAAAAGAGTTTGTCTCTCAGGCTATCTCCGATGCCGGGGCAATGACTCCAGATATGCAGCGGAAACTCAACGATGCCGCTTCTATGACTGAGGTGGAAGACATCTACGCTCCATTCAAACCTAAGAAACGCACACGAGCTACCATCGCAAGGGAAAAGGGTCTCGAACCGCTTGCCAAGATAATAATGTCAGGCAAGACATCCGACCCCACCTCCTCTGCCATGCGTTTTGCAGGGAAAGAGGGGGTAAAGGATGAAGATGAAGCTATTGCCGGCGCCACCGACATCATAGCGGAATGGGCTTCCGAATCTACCCGACTGCGCAACATCACCCGCAACACCTACCGACGCAGCGGTTCATTGGGTTCTTCAATCGCTAAAGGTAAGGAGGAGGAACTTGCCTCAACTCCATATGCACAGTATGCCGACTTTTCAAAGGATATTCGCCATATGTCGTCTCACCAGTATCTCGCCCTGCGACGTGCCGAGCGCGAAGGACTGATTAAGGTGAAGTATGCCCTGTCAAATGGCAACGATGATCTCGATGATGCCCTCGCCCGTGCTTTCGTGCCGCGTAATGCCTCTCGCGCCTGTTCCGAAGTCATAGCCGACGCTGTGGCAGACGCATCCAAGCGTCTTCTTCGCCCTTCGGTAGAGAATGAACTGTCGGCAGAGCTGAAAGAGGAAGCTGACCGTGTGGCTATCGGTATATTTGCCGACAATCTCCGTCAGTTGCTCCTCGCTTCCCCACTGAAAGGGAAACGTGTGCTTGCCCTTGACCCCGGTTATCGCACCGGATGCAAAGTGGTGGCTCTCGACGCCCAAGGGAACTTGCTCGACGACACTGTAATATATCCTGTCCCACCCAAAGTTGACCTTGACGGAGCGGCACGCACACTCTCACGCCTTATCTCACGCCATAAGCTCGATGTAATATCGCTCGGCAACGGCACCGCCTCACGTGAGACTGAGAAATTCCTCAAGGATTACAAGGTAATCGACCCCAACAAGATATTTGTGGTGAGTGAGAATGGTGCGTCTGTCTATTCAGCCTCCGACATTGCGCGTAAGGAATTTCCCGACAAAGACGTAACCGTGCGCGGAGCCGTGTCAATAGGTCGCCGACTTATCGACCCGCTTGCCGAACTCGTAAAGATTGACCCGAAATCCATAGGCGTAGGACAATATCAGCACGACGTTGACCAAAGCAAACTTAAAGATGCCCTCGACTATACCGTGATGAGCTGCGTAAACGCTGTGGGTATAGACGTTAATACCGCTTCCGAGAAACTGCTCTCTTACGTCTCAGGCATCGGTCCGGCATTGGCAGCAAACATTGTGGCTTACCGTGCCGCAAACGGCGACTTCACATCGAGGGCACAGCTGAAGAAGGTGCCTCGTCTCGGCGACAAAGCTTTCGAGTTGGCAGCCGGATTCTTGCGTGTGCCACGTGGTAAAGAACCTCTCGACAACACCGGCATCCACCCTGAGAGTTACCATCTCGTGAAGAAGATGGCTGAATCGGTGAACGCAAAGCCCTCCGACCTTCCGGCAAACAACCCTCTTCTTGACCGTATCGACATCAAAGCACTCGCTTCTCAGGGAGTTGGTGGACTCGAAACAATGACCGACATAATCACGGAGTTAAGAAAACCGGGACGTGACCCACGCACCGATGACAATAGCGATGCCTTCGTGCCCGGTGTGGAGAGTTTCGAGCAACTGACAATCGGTATGGAACTTCCCGGAATGGTCAACAACATCACCGCTTTCGGTGCATTCGTAGACCTCGGTATCAAGGAAAACGGGCTGCTGCACATATCCAAAATCTCTAACCGACGCATAAGTTCCGTCAGTGACGTGCTGAAGCTTGGTCAGCGTGTCAACGTCAAAGTAATCGACATTGACACCTCCCGTCGTCGCATTTCCCTCTCCCTCCTCCCCTAATCCACCTTCCAATCCCCCTCTAACCCCAAAAGCATATGGAAATAGACCGCCTTCTCTCCCAAGCAGGGATTCGCCCCACAGCCAATCGCATCCTCGTTATGCGTCAACTGATCAAAAGCGAGCGACCACTCAGCCTTATGGACCTTGAGACAAGTCTTGACACACTCGACAAATCGAGCGTGTTCCGTGTGCTCACACTTCTGCTGGAACAGGGGTTGGTGCATGGTGTGGAAGACGGGCGTGGCATCACACGCTATGAAATATGTCATGGAGACCATCATCAGCCGGGTGCTGACGATGATCTCCATGCCCATTTCTATTGTGAGAAGTGCCAAAGGGTATTCTGTTTCCCCCAGATCAATACCCCTCACGTCGATATGCCGGAGGGCTTTTCCGTAAACTCGATCAACTTCATGATCAAAGGAATATGCCCCGATTGTCAATAAAATCCCTAACTACTCAAGTATATACAATGCCCTTGCCGGGAAGGTCATCTGCTCTGAAATAGTCACAGTCTCGCCCGAAAGCATATCGCGCTTCTTAGTGCCATAAGGCAGAATCTCCAAAGTCTGTTCCATATCCATAGTGACAGGCTTATCGTTACCATTCATCATCACTACTACCTGACGGTCGCCAAGCTTGCGCTCATATACGTATACTCCCTGATAAGGCATAAAATGCTTCAGTGAACCCTTAGCAATCACTTCATTACCCTTACGCCAGTTGAGCACTTTCTTCATAAATTCCAAAGCCTCTTTCTGCTTGTCGGTAAGTCCTTTGCCCGTAAAGACATTCACCTCGCCGCTATCATCAGGGAAACCACCCGGCATATCACGACGCACATAGCCGTCGCTCCCCTCCTTCGAGCCGTTCATCAAAATCTCCGTGCCATAATAAAGCTGCGGAATGCCTCGTGTAGTCAAGAGAAAAGCTATAGCCTGCTTCCACCAACCCAAATCTTCCGGCTCCTCCAAGAGAAAACGGTCAGTGTCGTGATTATCGAGGAAAGTAAGAATCTTCGTAGGGTCAGGGAACAGATAATCAAGGGCAAGATGGTCATACATATCATTCAAGCCGTGCCAAGGATCGGTCTGCGAAGAGAAAGCTTCACGAGCCTTTATCGAGAGCACAAAATCCATCACAGTCTCCAACTCCGGATCACCCTTACGGTTGGTGTAAGAGCCCTTCTGCCAGAAAGCCTCACCACCCTCATTGCCATACCAACACTCACCCACAATATTAAATGCCGGATATTCTTTCCTCACATCCTTCAGCCATCCTGCCATACCCTCGAAGTCGGCATAGGGGTGTGTATCCATACGTATGCCGTCTATACCTGCATCCTCAATCCACCAGATTGAATTTTGGGTAAGATATTTCATAAGATGCTTATTCCGTTGGTTGAGGTCGGGCATAGTCTCCACAAACCAGCCGTCTACCGTGCGCTTATAATCGTAATCGCTTGCGTAGGGGTCATGCACGGTGGAGAGCCGGTAATTGGTCTGCACAAACTTGTCAGGGAAATTATACCAGTCTTTCGACGGCTTATCCTTCATCCAAGGGTGATTACTGCCGGAATGGTTGAAGATCATATCCATCACAACCTTGATGCTGCGCTTATGTGCCTCGTCGATAAACTCTTTCCATTCCTCGTTTGTGCCGATACGCGGGTCGATACGGTAATAATTTGTCGTGGCATAGCCATGATAAGAACCACCCGGCATATCGTTCTCAAGCACAGGACAAACCCACACTGCCGTCACGCCCAGAGAATCTATATAATCGAGGTGCTCTTTCAGACCGCCGATATTGCCGCCGTGCCGTCCGTTAGGATCGGTGCGGTCAGGAGTGACAGGATAATCAAAACCCTTCACTGCATCCTTATTGTCACGCCCGTCTGACGCGAAACGGTCAGGCATAACCAGATACAATACATCCGAGGCATCGAAGCCCTTTTTGGCAGCAGGATCAGTAGTACGCGGTTTCAGCTCATATGGCAGCTTCACCGCTTTCTTACCCTCCGAAAGCTTGATGTCGAGCATACCGGGTGCTGCCTTATCGCCAATTTTCAGGTAAAGGAAAAGATAATTGGGATTGTCGAGCTTCACCTGCTCCACTATGCTCACATCCGGATAGTCAAGCGAAGCGGTAGCAGCAGCGATGTCCTTGCCATGCAGCATAATCTGAAGGGTATCCTGAGCCATACCCACCCACCAATACGGCGGTTCCACACGATCTACCTTGATCGGGGCATTGGCAGCTGTGGCAGAAGTGAGGCCGCCGGTCAAAGTAGCGAGAGCCACAGCAACTTTAGAAAAAAACTGTTTCATAAGAATTCATTTAGTTATCTTCCACTCCACATTCGGAGCGATTGCAATTTTCAATTCTCAAAATTACAAAAAATTCCTCTAAACCCACCTTATATGTATCCATATCTCCCCATAAAAAAGGGACCTCTACTTTAATTTTAGAAATTTATAAGTCTTCCGACAAAATTATACTATTTTTTTCAAGATTTCCATATCCAATTGAGGGATTTTCCAAAATTTATTTTATTTTTGCAAATTATAATTATTTATCGTTATGACCCTGCTAACTGTAACTTTAGAAAACGGAGCTGACTCAAATCATCTCCGTAAAATGATTGAGAGCATGAAAGGTGTTGTCAAGGTATCTCTATATCATAAAGAAAATAAAAAAACTGATAAGGTAACTCAAGAGTGGATTGATACGTTGCATAGTCTTAAGAGCCAGATCAACCCTGATCTTATAGATTTCGATGATGAAAAAACCAAATATATCATGTCAAAATGAAAAGAATATTCCTTGACACCAACTTCATAATTGATTATTTTATACGTGAAGAGTTTCAGGCCCCAGCTGATTATCTTTTAACCTATGGCAAAAGTCAAGGAGTTATTTTCTATATCTCCTATCTTACCCTCGCTAATTTTGCTTATATTTTACGTAAACAACCCAAAGAACAGTTATTTCAGATTTTAGGGAAATGTATAAAATTATTTCAAGTAATCGATAACAATGTTTATCAGGTAACACAAGCCATAAAATTAACCCCAAAAGATTTCGAAGATGCCCTACAATATCAGGCAGCTTTGGAAGGTGGGTGTAATTGTATAATTACAAGAAACAGCAAGGACTTTTCATTTGCCAAGATTCCTGTATATAGTCCGGACGAATTCATTTCGCTATATCTCTAATACAGATTCCATGAAGAAACGATTTATAACTTTAAGATCTCTAATTGCGGTAGCCATTGCCATCGTCGCGGTGGCGTGTGGCTCCAAACCACCCAAACAATCCTCCGGAGCCGTAGTCACCCTCGACGAAAATCCCGTTATCGCCCGGAAAAAACCCATCGGCAAGGACACTCTCACTGTAGTTGACCTCAGTAAAGCCGACAGCACGATCATACTCAAACTCTCTGACCTTGCCGAAGACATACGCTTCATACGCCTTCAGAACAGCAACTCCGCACTCGTGGCAGACGGTATGACATGGGTAGCGGGCAACCGTATCATCGTCTACACCGACGGCGTGGTGCGTCAGTTCGACATGGAAGGCAACTACCTCGGCAGAATAGGCGACCGTGGACACGGTCCCGGACAATACACCATCGCACCAAGCGAAGTCTATGTGGATGAAGCGGCTGAACGTATCTATCTTATCCAACCCGGCACTACAAAAATAATGATGTATGATGCAAAAGACGGAAGCTTTATCCGTAACATCCCACTCGCCTATAAGCTGGAGAAGGGTCGCATACACGTCGATACAGAGAATAAAATCGTCACCGTGGCGGCTGCCCCGTTCAAGTATTCCGGACACTATGCCGGAATTTGGGTGCAGGACTTCAGAGGACGGCTGAAATCATCTGTCACGAAGCGACACCTTGCCGTAAATCCCGACTATTCAAATGAAGTGATGGCAGGACTTGCAGCCTCCCCCACCGCCTTCGACTACTCCGTATTCAGCACCCTGACCCGCCCCGATACCCTCTATACCTATAGCGATGGCAAGCTGCATCCCTCATTTACCTACACCTGGGACAACAAGAAGCTTCCTGTGCATGAATACCGCTCCACACCCGACTTTTTTGCCTTGGTATTATTGGCTAACCCGAAATATACAAACGCCAAACCAAAGTCGAAGAAAGGGAGTAAAGCCAAGTCAACCAATGTGCCTGACTCAGCCTTCTCCGTACCGGCACTAACACCTCTTGTGGTTGACCGTAAATCTTTACGTGGCAATTTCGCACACCTGATGCTCGACAACATCGGTCCGGTCATAATAAAGACCAACTGGCTACAGCAGTCCACACCGGAAAACTTCGTCATGACCTTCGTCCCCATGGATTTGGCAGACCTTATCAAAGCCGCACCACAGACCTTCGAAGGAATGGACCAATCGGTGATAAAATCTATGAACCAGCTTAGAGACAGCATCCATCCCAAGGACAATAACTATGTCATAGTAGGCAAATGGAAACAACCCGAAGAAAAAATTTAAAAATTTTTCCTCTTATGCATGAACCAAACAAACTGCTCCAATGTTATAATAACGTAAATCGAATGATAATAGAAAGATTCAAGATTTACTCGTTTCATGATGTTAGGTTAGTTTGAAAAGTATTATGGAAAACATAAGAAAGCGGTCGATGTGAATCGATCGCTTTTCTTGTTCTTGTTTTCTCGTTGGTTAATTCCCCTGTCAGCACAACATCCCCTGTCAGCACATCGTGCCCCTGTCAGCATAACAGAGGTACGATGATACCGGCAAAAATCAGCAGCACGCTCCCGACCGCATAGGTAACAGTGTATCCCATCACCGGTATGGTGCTGTCAAGGCTATCCTGTATGGCACCCAACGCTGCCACAGCGTTGCGCGAACCTGCCACACAACCCAACGTGACAGCCACCGGGAACTTGAATATCTTATTGCCTATATACATACATATGATCAACGGTATGGTGGTGGTCAGCATGCCCACAAAGAAAAGCTCTACGCCCACCTCTTTCAAGCCGCTGATAAACGTAGGTCCGGCTGCCAAACCAACCACGGCTATAAAAATGTTCAGTCCGGCGTTATCCATAAACCATACCACTGAGCGCGGTATATGTCCGAATGAAGGTCGTTTCGAGCGTAACCATCCAAGCACAAGACCCGAAAGTATAGCTCCTCCACTCGTACTAAGTGTCAACGGAATGTTACCACATTTGATTACGATGGCTCCGATAAGGCAACCTATGGCTATGCCAAGCCCTATAAACACTATATCGCTTTCGAAAGTGGAACGGTCGCTATAGCCTATCTCCGGCACAGCCTCTGCCACATGGTCAGGCAAACCCATGAGCGTGATTACATCGCCCTTCTCCAACCTCACCTGGCGGCGCAGTGGCAACGGCATATCATTTCTCACCACCTTGTGTATGGTCACACCATGCATGAAAGGTTTCGAACGCAGCTCGCCCAATGTGATGCCGTCAGCACCCGACTTCGACACCACCACCGGAAGGTTCTCCGTGCCGAACGTCAGCAGTTCATGGTCAGTCACCTCCGGACCTATCCAATCGGCATCCTGCACGATGCTCTCCCTACGCCCGCTCAACACCACCACATCACCTTTACGTATACGCACCTCAGGATCAGGGTCCATAATCTCGCCTCGTGAACGCACACGCTCCACGAAATGACGCAGATGCTTCGATTTAAG
>CAMWTL010000097.1 GCA_947177145.1 uncultured Porphyromonadaceae bacterium | reverse complement strand
TTGATTGCATTGAATTTTGATTGCGTTTGAATTATGCGTATTTTTGAATTAGAAGAGACCGCCTCCACCAATACTTGGGTCACAGCTAACCGTGACAGTCTGCCGATGCCTTCCCTCGTGTTTGCGCGTCGCCAGACAGCTGGACGCGGACAGCGTGGCAATTCGTGGGAATCAGAGCCGGATAAGAACCTGTGTTGCTCCATATTCCTGCGTCCGGAGGGTGTGGAGCCCCGTAGCCAATTTACCGTGTCGGAAGCTGTGGCTTTGGCTGTGGTTGATTTGCTTGCCGATTACGGTGTAGAAGCGAAAGTTAAATGGCCTAACGACATATACGTCGATGACCGTAAAATATGTGGCATACTCATAGAGAACGCAATCACTCCGCGAGAGATACTTTATACGATTGCGGGTATAGGCGTAAATCTTAATCAGAAGCGGTTTATAAGCGATGCGCCTAACCCGGTGTCGCTCACTCAGCTCACCGGCTGCGAATACGACCTTCCGGAAGCTGCGGCAATCCTTGCCAATCACACGGAGAAACGTATGGCAATGACGGTGGATGCCCCGGACCAACTGCATAAGGAATTCATGTCTAAGATGTGGCGTGCCGACGGGGATAAGCATCCGTTTTTTGACCGTCTGAGAGGGGAGAACATAAAGGCACGCATTGCCGGGGTGGCTCCTGACGGCATAATCACACTCGACCTTGGCGATGAGTGCCGCTCATATGCTTTTAAAGAGATAGAATTCCTGTTATCCTCAGCCTGCTGCTGAGGGTCATAATATAAAATTAGCAGAGTTAAGAAGTTATGAAGAAATACTTAGGATATGCCGTGCGTTACGGACTGCCGGTGGTGCTGACAGTGCTGTTAGTGGTGTATATGTTTAAGAAAGTAAATTTCTCCGAGATGTGGGATCTCATAAAGCATGGGGTTGACTACTGGTGGATTCTCCTTGCTATGGGAATAAGTGTCTTCTCCCATATCTTTCGTGCTGCCCGGTGGCGCCTTCAACTCAATGCCTTGGGCATCTATCCCCCCTTTATGGCTCTTTGCTGCTCCATATTCGGATGTTATGCCCTTAACCTTGTGTTTCCGCGTCTTGGGGAAGTATGGCGTTGCACTTACATAGCCTCTTCACAGAAGGCAGGATTTTCCTCTGTCTTAGGGTCGATGATAGGTGATCGCCTTGCCGATACTCTTATGGTGCTTCTTCTCCTGTTGCTCTGTATGGTGGTGGCTGCTCCTGCCCTTGAGGCTTTCCTCACCAAGTATCCTGTCGGGCGTGACCTTGTGGCTCTTCTCTATCAATGGTGGTTTTGGGTAGCCGCTGTAGGTGGCATTGCCCTTTGCTGGCTTCTCTTCTATATTTTCCGCAACACCGGTGTGGTGAAGAAGATAAAGGAGATGGCTTTTAATATGTGGCAGGGTTTCAGTGTAGTTGTCACGATGAAGGGTCGCTGGCAGTTCCTTGCCTATACCCTCTGCATATGGGGTTGCTATTACTTCCAGCTCTATGTGGCGTTCTATGCCTTCGACTTCACTCGTGAGCTATGTACCGCTTCGGGCAACTTTGGCGGTCTTATTCCCTGTCTTGTGGCATTCGTATTGAGTTCTATAAGTATGGCTATACCTTCCAACGGCGGTCTTGGTCCGTGGAACTTGGCAATAATGTTTGGTCTTGCCATCTATGGGGTGAGCGATGCCCAAGGCACTGCCTTCTCAATGCTCCAATGGAGCGGCCAGACCGTTATGCTCATAATATTGGGTATTTATACAATGGGCTATATCTCACTCAGCCGTAAGAATAAGGAAGTTAAGAATTAATACATTAAAACATTATGATTTTCAAACCTACTGACGATCAGGACAACGATAAAAATGATTTCTTCGATGGCCCCGACATCCCGGAGCCTGTGAAGCAACCCAAGAAGCCTACCTATCATCCGGAAGATCCCGACTACTGGGAGGAGGAGTCGGAATGGGAACATCTTAAGCCCACCAATAGAGGTAAGATGTGGCTTTGGATAGGAGGTATTGTGGTACTTATTGCCTTGATATGCGGTGTGTGGATGCGCTTCCTCAGCCCTTATGTGACCGATGCGTCGCAGGTGGGATATGTAGAGCATATAGAGAAGCGAGGCACCGTATTCAAGACCTACGAGGGGGTGCTGCTTCCATATAAGGAACTGTTAGACACAACAAGAGTCTACCGCCGCGATTTTATCTTCACGGCAGCAGACGAAAAAACGGCTGTAGGCCTTAAACAGGCTATGCTTGACGGGCGCCCCATAAGGGTAAGTTATAAGCAATACCATGCTATTCTTCCCTGGAGGGGGTCAAGTAAGACAATAGTGACGGGGGTAGATAGCGTGGATGCTTCCAAGATATTACCCCCGGAGTTTAGAATCAGCTCTCGCTGACCGGGAGAGAGATCTCCCGATCAGTTGTTGGCGATAAGCTTGTATTGGCTCTCGAAGAGAGTGCGGAGCGACTCAAGTTTCTGCTCTGTGCTCTCCTTATTGTATATGCCGGTATAGAGCCAGCCACAGCATATGGCATAGAAGAGATGAGCCACTTCCTCCACGTTTATGTCGGAGTGGATTTCTCCGCTTGCAGCCGCATTTGCTATGACTCCCTTCCATACTTCTATGTCTTCCCGTGTGACCTTGCGTTGTTCTTCTCTGAATTCAGGCACAAACTGGAGTGCGCTGCGCTCTATGGTGAAGCGAGCGTCGCTGAGATTAGGGATACGGAAAGGCTTGAGAGCCTGTGCATCTTTGTGAATTTGATCAACAAAGGCATTGAAGAAGCCTTTGAGTGTCTTTCTGTCTTCTTCGGGAACCTGCTTTGCGCTTCCCATATTAAAGAGGAAAGCCTCAAGAACAGCACGGAAAATACCCTCCTTATTGTTGAAGTAGTATACCATTGAGCCTCTGCTGATGCCCGATGCCTCTTCAAGCAATGAGTAAGATACGTCCGGATAGGAGTAGGCCGCAAATAGTTTAAAAGCTACTTCCAGAATCTTACGTCGTGATTTGATACCTTTTTCCATTTCTTAAGATCATTGATGAGTGTTGTTGGCGACATCTTTCAGGTTTTGGCTGGACCAATTCCCTCGGTACTGCCGCTTTTTTTTGATTGAAATTTTGTTTTATACTTCCGCTTTTGAGCTTCGTTGGTTTTAGTAAGAACCGGTATTCCGCCGTCGGCCTCGATCGTTAGGGTCAAATGGGTTGCGGGTCGGGTCGAAGTATTCCTCTTCTTCCTCATCCTCGCTGCCATTCTCGCTCTGGCGTTTTCGATTGCGTTTGTCTGCCTCAGGCTTGTTCTTCTTCAGATTGTCAGGCTTCATGAGGTCAACCGCAGTGTCAAACACGTTCCAGGTCTCCGTCTTTTCCCAATTCTTTTTAAGGTTAATTATTTTAGGGTAATAATACACATAGTCGGGTTGGCGATTCTGCGAGTAATCGCCCGTTGTGTAGCGTCCGTCGCCGTTGTGATCCTCGTATATACGGGCATAGTATTTACCGGGGTCAACGTATTGGAAACGTGCCACGCCGTTCTCTACCTTCACTCTCCTCACCACAGCATCTGAAGCGTTTACCAGTTCCGCGAAGGCAGGGATTGTGTCGGTGAAGTTGGTTATGTTAAACACCATGGTGCAGTAGTCTTCGTCACTTTTCGTCTTAAACTTGTGCTCAAGAGGATCGGTGACACGGCCATATATGCCTGTGGCAGCGAGAGTGTCAACTACAAGACGATATTCCGTGGCAAATTCCCAGGGATATTCGATTTTCATCTTCCGGACGCTTACGGAGTCGTAAGGAGTCAACGCCCATTCCTTCTTTACAGGAACCCATACGGAGTCTATCATGGTCTCCAGATGGAACGCTGTGGTATCGAGGCGGTCAAGTGGTGTCTCAAATTCCATTACAAGTGGCAGATAAACCTCCTGGGTTGACGATGACACCATTGACAGCTTCAGAGCCGGAATCTTCGGTGGTACCGTGTCTGCCTGTTCCTCTTCCTCTTTATCCTTCTTCTTTTTCTCAGTTTTCTTCTTTGTCACTTTCGGACGTGCTGTGAAGAAACGGAGCGTGTCGGTCACAGCGGAGAGAAGCTGTGCACTGTCGGTGCGCAGATAGCGTGCTGAGATAAACAGGCTGTCTGTGGCAACCAGACTTTGGGGTCGGAGCCAATAGGTGAGGGTGTCGTTGTGGAGTGAACGTTCAAGCACCGCCCAATCCTTGTAGCCCTCCTTATTTACTATGTCGAGCTGCGGGAGAGAATCCGAGGGAGCATTAAAGATGAAAGATAGACGGGTTGAGTCCACACGTTCATACTTCTGGAGAAACTGGCTCTTATAGTCGCTCTCAAATGAGCGGAGGAGAATATCGTTGGGCAGGAAGCGGGTACGTTCGCGGCTCACCACCGTGTCCACCTCCCCTGTGAGAAGATTATATATTGTGTCGGAGGCAGTGATGCGCTCCGAAGTGGGAGAGAGGGTAAAGTCGTAGAAAGCCATCGCCTCTTCCGGGTTTGCCCGCTTGTAATCGTTGTCGAGATCATTGAGGGCAAATATGCGGTATTCACCGGGAGCAAGGCCGCGTATGGAGAAGCGTCCCCTGTCATCGGTCTTTGCCAACCGCTCGAAAGGAAGGGTGGCAAAGGCTGTGTCGGAGAGATTGGAGTAGACGCCCACCAGCATACTTTGCTGCGGCTCGAGGGCATCGGCGGAGAGCACCATTCCGGAAATCTGCAGGGTGTCGATTGTCGGACCCGTAGAGAAGGAATATGTGAAGCCCTGGAGCTTGTTGCTTTCGTTGTTGTCTTCTATTGAGTTGGCGAAATCAATAGTATAGGTGGTGTTTTTGGCGAGGGTATCCTTGAACTGCACGGTCACACTGTGGCCCTGTGAAGACACTCTCGGCACCTGTGCCGATGGGGGAGAGATCACCACTTTTGAGAAAGCATCTTTTACGTTGACAATCTCATCGAAGTAGAGCGTGATGCGGTCGCGGTCTACATTGACGGAGCCGGGCGCCGGATTTGCACGTACAAAACGGGGTGGATCCTCGTCGCGAGGGCCTCCGGATGGGTTCCCGATAGAGGCACACGAGGCAAGGAGACCCAGCCCACAAAGAGCGGCCGGAAGCATCCGAAGTCCTTTGATGAGATTAGTCATTGTGTGTAAAATCTCTTTCAGAGTTCAAAAGTAACAATTATTTTTCATATAATACCCCAACAAAGGGGGATTTTACTTAAAAATATGGAATTTATACATTTTTAGGAGTAGATATGCGGTTTACCTCAAAAATTTAAGCTATATTTGCAAGCTGAAAAATAATGTATCATCAATTCCCCGTTCCCCCGCGCACGGGGCACTGACCTGACAACAAAAATAACAAACATCAAATAAAAACAACAGACAATGCAGAACAAAGGGTTTATCAGCACCATTGCCGTCCTTTTGATCCTGATTTGCGGTTTTTATATCTCATTCTCTTTCGTGACCTCACACTACGAGAAGAAAGCAGAGGAGTATGCCGCGAAGATGGCTGGAACTACGGACGTAACCAATGATGCCTACAAACAGAATCTGAAGCAGTTTAACGACTCTATCGACAAGGAGAAAGTTTATCTCGGCTACACCTACAACCAGGTGCGTAAGCTTGAGATCGGTATGGGTCTTGACCTCAAGGGAGGTATGAACGTGGTGCTTGAAATCTCAGTGCCCGATATCCTCCGTCAGTATGCCTCAGGTGAGGCTCAACTTCGCGAGATCAACGCCGCCATAGCCAAGGCTCAGGCTGAGGGCGTGAAGGGTAGCGAAAAGGATTTCATCTCTAAGGTGGCGTCTTTCATCCAGCCCGGTGCGATGGCAGGTCTTTTTGTGCGCGAGGGTGAATATCTGGGTAAGCTGAAGAGCAATTCCTCCAATGCAGAGGTGGTGGCAGCTCTTACAAAGCAGGTAGACAGTCAGGTGGATGCGGCTTTCAATATCTTCCGTACCCGTATCGACCAGTTTGGTGTGGTTGCCCCCAACATCCAGAAACTTCAGGATAAGAACGGTCAGATTCTTCTCGAGCTCCCCGGTGTGAAAGAGCCGGAGCGTGTCACCGACCTTCTCAAGTCGTCAGCCAACCTTGAGTTCTTCGAAGTCTACAACTACAATGAGATTGCTAATGATCTCAATAACTTTGCAAATGCGTGGGCACAGCAGGACACCGTTAATCACATTAACCTGATTGCACTCCTCGGTGGTCCGCAGCGTTCCGGTTCTCCCGTGATCGGTATTGTCACTCCCCAGAACCGTGCGCTTGTCGACAGCATCCTCAATTCTCCGCTTGCCAAGCAGAAACTTCCCTCCGACTTCTCTGCCGTCTGGGAGGTGAAGCCGGTAGATTACCCTGTTCTTGACGCTCAGGGTAATGTGCTGAAGAAGGCTAACGGTGAGGATCGCACCACTCCTTATTGGCAGCTTATAGCCCTCAAGGGTGACGCCGCTCTCGAAGGCGACGCTGTGACCTCTGCCAATAGCGAATATGACAATATGCGTGGCAACGTGGTTAACATGCGTATGAACGATGCCGGCGCACAGGCTTGGGCTACTCTTACCCGCAACAACATCGGTCGCCCCATCGCCATTGTGCTCGACAACAATGTTTACTCATATCCTAACGTAAACAACGAGATTACCGGCGGTTCTTCCGAAATTACCGGTAACTTCACTCCCGAAGAGGCAAACGACCTTGCCAACGTGCTCAAATCAGGTAAGATGAGCGCAAAGGTTGACGTTGTGAGCAACAACGTTATCGGTCCGAGCCTTGGTGCCGAGGCTGTTCAGCAGGGCTTCCTCTCTTTCATCGTGGCAATCGCCCTCCTGATGGTATTCATGATCTGTATCTACGGTGTGATTCCGGGTCTTGTAGCCAACGTGGGCTTGATCCTCAACCTCTACTTCACACTCGGTATCCTTGCTTCTTTCCAGGCTGTGCTTACACTTTCCGGTATCGCCGGTATCGTGCTTGCTCTCGGTATGGCGGTCGATGCCAACGTGCTTATCTTCGAGCGTACAAAAGAGGAGCTTCATCTTGGTAAGAAACTTCGTCAGGCTATCTCTGAGGGTTACAGCAACGCCTTCTCAGCCATCTTTGACTCTAACCTCACATCTGTGATTACAGGCGTTATCCTTCTGATTTTCGGTTCAGGTCCTATCAAGGGCTTTGCTACCACCCTTATCATCGGTCTCGTCTGCTCCTTCTTCACAGCTGTGTTCCTCACCAGAATCGCTTTCGACCTTATCACCAAGAATGGTCGTTGCGCTAATATGACCTTCGACACCGGCATCAGCCGCAACCTTTTCTCCGGCACAAAGATTAATTTCCTTGGTCAGTGGAAAGTGGCTTCTGCCGTATGGGTATTCCTCATCGTTATCTCGATTGCCTCTCTTGCTATCCGTGGCATGAACCAGGGTATCGACTTCTCCGGTGGTCGCAACTATGTGGTACAGTTCGACAAGGATGTTGATCCCGCCGTTATCCAGGCTCGTCTTCTCGACCAGCTCCAGACAGCTGCCAACGATAAGACTGTCAGCGTAGGTGTAATCACTATCGACGATCCTTCCAAAGTACGTATCTCAACTAACTATAAGATTGATGACGAGGACGGCAACGTTGACAATGAGATGACAGGCTTGCTCTATAAGGGTCTTACTCCCGAGCTTACCGGTGCTGACGGCAAGGTTATGGATATGAATACATTCGCCATTGCCGACGAAAGCCATGGTATCATCTCTATCCAGAAGGTTGGTCCCTCTGTGGCTGACGACATGAAGCGTGACGCATATTGGGCTGTGGGTATCGCAGTGGTATGTATGTTCCTTTACATCCTTCTCCGCTTCCACAACATCGCCTTCTCTGTAGGTGCCGTATGTGCCGTTGCTCTCACCGCTTTCCTTATCGTAGGTTTCTACTCCATCTGCTGGGGCTTCCTTCCCTTCTCAATGGAGATCGACCAGTCGTTCATAGCTGCGGTGCTTACCATTATCGGTTATCAGATCAACGATACCGTGGTGGTATTCGACCGTGTGCGTGAGATGATGCAGTTATATCCGAAAGAGGATCGCTACGTGACCTTCAACAAGTCGCTTAACACGACATTGACCCGAACCATTATGACCTCGTTCTCGACTCTGCTCGTGCTCTGCTGTATCTTCTTCCTCGGTGGCGACACTATCCGCTCGTTCACATTCGCTATGATCTTCGGTGTGATTGTAGGTACATTCTGCTCACTCTACTGTGCTGCTCCTATCGCTTACAACATCATCAAGAACAGCAACAAGAAGCAGCAGGCTGCCGAAAACGGCAAGCCGGCTCTTCAGGGCAACCGTCGTTTCAATTGATAAATTCGGTTTTTTTACTTAATTTTGCGGATGAATCAGAGCTGAATCTGATTCATCCGCAAATTTTTTATCCTACCCATAATGAAGACCGCATTAATCACCGGTGTCACCGGACAAGACGGCTCCTATTTGGCAGAGCTGTTGCTTGAAAAGGGTTACGATGTACACGGTACCATACGCCGCTCTTCGGTTGATTTCCGTGAGCGCATAGCGCATCTTGAAGGCCATCCCAATTTCCATCTCCACTATGCCGACCTCGGCGATTCTATGTCGATTATGCAGGTGGTGAGCAAGGTGCTGCCTGACGAAATATATAATCTCGCTGCCCAGAGCCATGTGCAGGTGAGTTTCGATTGTCCTGAGTATACCGCCCAGGTAGATGCTACGGGTGTGCTCCGCATCCTTGAGGCTGTCAGGATGTGCGGCCTCACCGATACTTGTCGCATATATCAAGCTTCCACTTCCGAGCTTTACGGCAAGGTGGAGCAGGTGCCTCAGAATGAGGAGACACCTTTCCATCCCTATTCACCCTATGCAGTTGCGAAGCTTTACGGCTTCTGGATTGTGAAGGAATATCGTGAGGCATATGGGATGTACTGCTGTTCGGGCATTCTCTTCAATCACGAAAGCGAAAGGAGAGGAGAGACATTTGTGACCCGTAAGATTACTCTTGCAGCCGCACGCATAGCGCAGGGAAAGCAAGAGAAGCTTTATCTTGGCAATCTCTCATCGCTGCGCGATTGGGGTTATGCTAAGGACTATGTGGAATGTATGTGGCTCATTCTCCAGCAGCCTGAGCCGGACGATTATGTCATAGCTACCGGTGAGCAACATTCCGTAAGGGAATTTTGTCTGCTTGCTTTCAAACACGCCGGCATTGAGTTGGAGTTTGTGGGAGAGGGTGAGCATGAGAAAGGAATCGACAAGAAGACGGGCAAAGTGCTTGTTGAGGTATCGCCTGATTTCTATCGTCCCACAGACGTAGTGAATCTTTGGGGCGACCCCTCGAAGGCGAAGCGCAAACTTGGCTGGGATCCTAAGAAGAAAACCTCGTTTGAGCAGCTGGTCAATCTTATGGTAGATGCGGATATGGCTAAGGTGGCTGTAGAGAGGGCAGGTGAACAGGTGCGCACTAATCTTGAGGAATACCTTGAGAAAGGAATCGTGAAATAGTTAGTAGTTATGTTGCTTGAAAAGATTCAGAAGTCGTTGGGGAAGATGGTTGCCTCTGCCGGTTCGCTGGTGAAGGTGGCAGTGATGTCGAAAGGAGCTTCCTCCGCCTCGAAGCCTAAGGAGGGCAGGGGAATCGTTATTATGGGCAACGGTCCGTCGCTTAGACAGACTATTGATAATGACAGTGAGTGGCTGCTTAGTCACGATCTTATGGCTGTGAACTTCGCTGCCAATACCCCCGATTTCTTTAATCTGCGTCCGGCATACTATGTCTTGGCAGACGGGCATTTCTTTTCCGGCACGCAGACCGATCCGAATGTGGCAAAACTGTGGCAGGAGATGAAAAAAATTTCATGGAAAATGACCCTATGGATACCTTCAAAGACTCTGCCCCTTGCCAAGGCTCTGACGCTTCACAATGACAATATCACCCTGAAGACCTTTAACCTTACCCCTTTGGAGGGTAATAAAGCATTGGTCCATCGCCTTATGGATGCCGGACTTGGTATGCCACGCCCTCGCAATGTGATGATTCCTGCCATTATGGCGGCTATACGCGAAGGATTCAAGAAAATCTGGCTTTGTGGCGCCGACCATACCTGGACACGCACCTTGAGCGTGGACGATGAGAATTTCGTTGTGAGCATACAGCCCCATTTCTATGAGGATAACGAAAAGGAGCACGAGCGCGTAAGATCTACATATGCCGGCCTGCATCTTCACGATGTGCTCGGAAGTATGACGGTGGCTTTCAGAAGCTATTGGGAGATAGCTGACTATGCACGGGC
>CAMWTL010000096.1 GCA_947177145.1 uncultured Porphyromonadaceae bacterium | reverse complement strand
AGGAAATTGCTTATCGTCTCGGCTATGAGGATGTCTCTTACTTCACGCGCCTTTTTAAGAAACACGTCGGCATCACCCCAAGCCTTTATCGCCAAACCTACAACTCTACCTCTTATTGACGATAAAAATATTTTGATAATAAAAAATATTACTGATTATAGAAATAGAGGGTGGATGATAATAAAATAGTAGGATGGGAAACTAATCTAATGGATAAGAAATTAGGGCATCAAGATTTTTGGTCTTGATGCCCCTTTGTTATGGTATAGTAAATTAGCTATTAGCCGTGTTTACACTCACAACTATTAACTACAATTACTAACTATCAGAAGTTTACTTTAACAGCCTTGTTACCGGCTTTCACGATGTAGAGACCGTTGAGAGCAGAGCAATCGAGGCTTGTACCGTATGCACCGGCTACCTTCACACCGGCAGCATTGTAGACGCTGATCTCAGCAGGAGCTGAAAGAACGACAGTCTTACCGTTGATGTTAACGTCTGCATCAGCGATGATACCCTCAACAGAAGTGTCGTCCATACTTACGTCAGTGAAAGTCTTGATACGAAGACCCTGCACATACATAGGGCAAAGAGAATAGTTGTAGAAACCGGCAGTACGGGGATTGCCTTTAGCTCCATAGATACAAAATTCAGGATAATCATCGTAATTGAGATATTTAATATCCTGCATATTGAGATCCCAGGCTACATAGTCAGAACTTAGAGGTTTAGCGTCGGGATCAAGCCACCATGGTTCATCTTCATTCCAAATATATTTCAAATCGGAAGCAGAAAGGTAGCCATAGCCACCCTCGAGCCATGTGTAAACATCGGGAAGGGACTGTGAGAGATAGAGTTCAAACTGAGCGCAGTCAGGCATCTGAATAAGTATACCTCCACCAAGATCACCCCAATCGTGGCTTGGAGTTGCAGGAATAATGATGCCACCTGTCTTAGAACCTTCTCCTCCTTCTTCTCCTTTATCGTTGTAACCTTTTAAGGTAGCATCGGCTACCGGGGCAGGATTAATCATCTCTCCCGGGAAATCGGGGTCTTCGATCTCATAGGGTGCAGAAATAAACTGGATTTTCTTGTCGGCACCAACATACTTTGCGATCTTTTCGGGTGTGTCGAGCCAGAGCCAGCCTTCTGCGTCGCAATCAGCCGGGTCGAAGAGGTTGTAGGTAGGTTCGTCGGCGTATACGGACAACGCGGCGACTGCCAAGAGACCTGTGAGTACAGATTTTCTCATAATGAAAAGTTGTTAATGGTTAAAAATTGAAATTAATTATATCACTTAATTGATGATTAAGTCTGAATAAGTTCCGAAAAATGGGGGAGATTATTACATCTCCACCCAATCCGGATTCTGGTCAATGCCGTGATAGCGTACATCATCCCATGCAATGGGATAGTAGTATTGACGCACATTGAAATATCGGGTATCGTCGTTTTTACCGTTTACAACACGGTTAGTGATGATACTCTTGTTACCATTGGCATCATACACCACGCGGCATCCGTAGAGAGGATTGGTGCTTCCGCACATCACCTTCTCAGCCGTGCCATAGCGGAAAAGGTCCCAATATGTTGTCTTTTCAAACGCTAACTCCACACGGCGCTCATTGAGAATGTCATCCCATGTCAAGGAGGTGAGTTCCGGCATATGGACACGGCGACGTATTTGATTGACTTTCTCCATAGCGTCTCCTACGCGACCGTGACGGAAATCAATTTCCGCATAATCGAGCAGAAGCTCGGCATAACGCCAGATTATGTAGTTTTGAGAGCTGGCAAAAGTCTCGTCATTGTCAATCTGCTGGCTTTCACGGAGGAATTTAGCCATATAATAACCTGTGCGGGTATTAGAGGCAGTAGTGGATGCACCGTAAGGTGTAAGGTCTTTACCCGGAACATTCTTACCATCAATGTTGGTGTAATGGATGTCGAGAGTGTTGCCTTTCCATTGAGAGCCGTCATAGAGGATATTTGCGTAGAAACGCCAGTCACGACCCTCCCAGGGATCGTTAGGATCATAGCCTGAGCCGGTTTCCGTAATGCGCTTACCATTTTCCATACGGTATTCATCAACATGGTTCTGAGTGGGGTTGTAGGCGCAGTTTACACCTGTGAGCGATGGCGGAGCTGCGTCACGGTCGAGTTTATGACCGAAGCCATACATAAAGTCGCCGTCTTCGCTGTGCTGAACTTCCCAAATAGACTCTTGCGAGTTTTTAGTAAGGAATATGTTACGATAAGCCTGCACCACACCATTGCGGTCTGTAGCGGGAATGTCGATAAGACTATAACAGCCCAAAGCCATGACACGGTCATACTCCTTACCTGCCTTTTCAAGCATCTCAAGAGAACGGTCATCGGCAAAACCAAGGTAGGGCAACTCATTATTCTGATAATGTATTCCTGAAGCCCAGAAATAGGTTTTACCCTTAAGCATTAGAGCTGCTCCTTTTGTGGCACGTCCCGTCATAGCTATATCGTGAACTACAGGGAGTATATCGGCTGCCAATTCTGCCTCTTTAGTAATGAATTCAACCATCTCCTCATAGCTTGCACGAGGGAATGTTTCAACATTCTGCAAAGGATTATATGTGTGGTCGATAAGAAGGACACCACCATATCGGCGCAGAAGCAGATAGTAGTAGTAGGCTCTGAAGAAATGAGCCTCACCAATCAGACGCTCCCTTACATTGGCAGGGAGTTCAGCTTCATGTTCAAGAAGAAGGTTAATAGAACGTATTTGGGTATAGTAATTTTCCCAAAGCAGTTTCCCTCGGTTATTAAGGATAGTTTGACCACCTTTGAGAATCTCGCCATATCCCGACTGATACCAATCGCTACGTCCAACAGTGAGCTGATCGCCAAACCATGGGTCGAATTCCTCACCTAAATTTTTGATCATGGTGGAGACAAGGATATAGAAACCGTTATCCATACCCCTATACCATTTGGCAGTATATTCATTGAGAAGCATCTCATCGCCCCATATTTCCGTCTCCGAGAGTTTGTCGAAAGGCTCGTCGCGGAAGATGCCGTCGCAGGAAGAGAACGACATCATCAAGACAAGGGCTGTCAGCAGACTATATATTTTTTTCATCATCTTTGATTTAATTTAGAGAGAGTTTAGAATCCGAAGGTAAGCGAGACGCCATAGCCTCTTGTAATTGGATAGCCACGAAGCACCTCCGGGTCCATACCGTGGAGCGACGACCATGTATGGAGGTTGGAGCCTTGAAGGGCAATATCTACTGTGGAGATACCACTATGTTTCAGGATATGCGACGGGAATCGGTAACCTACTGTGAGAGCTTTCAGACGCAAGAAGCTACAGTTGCGTATCCAATATGTACTCTCCAAACGGTTGTTATCGCCCGATGATGCAAATTTTATACGTGGATAGTATGCATCGGGATTCTCAGGGGTCCAGGAATCGTTGAGATGATAGTCTTGGAAACGCTGCAAAGAGTTGTTTTCAAGGGTATAAAGCTCTGAAATTTTCTGGTTGTAACCGCTTACACCCGAGAACTGCGCGTTGAAGTAAAGACCTTTCCATTCGGCACCTAATCCGAAGCCATAGCTTACGTCGGGCATAGAGGAATCAGGCACAAAAATCATATCGTTGACGGTGAGCTTTTGGTCGCCATCCTGATCAAGATATTTTATGTCGCCCGGTCGGAGGGTTGCATTGCCGCGACCATCCTGATCCACGGGCCAGTTACGGATTTCCTCCTCGCTTTGGAATAGTCCGGCTGCCTCGTAGAGGTTCCACACCATATAGCTCTTCCCCTTATAGCGTTGGTTAGGGGGCAGGGTAGATTCATCGCCCCAGTCAAGAACGATGTTGTCGCTCGTTCCGATATTGAAGGAGACATTATAGTGCAGATCACCCACCTGATTCATATGACGTATAGAGAAGTCAACACCGCGATAGCGCACTTTTCCTATGTTGACGAGTGCCGACACACCTCCTGTACCTACTGATGGAGGGAAAAGCTGTGAACGCGCCTCAGTCACCATATTAGTACGGGTGCGCTGATACCATTCTACAGATGCCGATACACGGTTGTTCCAGAATCCGACATCAACACCTACATTGTAGTCTTTCGATTTGCCCCAAGTCAGGTCAGGATTCGGGAAAGAGCTGATGGAGGGGATGAGGGTTGGTGACCATACTCCGCCAAAATTATAGCCTTCACTATTGGTGAAGTTGTAGTTTTGGAGATAGCCGAAGTCGGATATGGCTCCATCATCTCCAAGTATACCGGCACTGGCACGTATCTTCGCAAGCGACATAACTGAGGGTGAAACATTTTTGAAGAAGCCTTCATTGCTGATCACCCACGATGCCGACACAGTTGGGAAGAAGCCCCAACGTTTACCGGGAGCAAAACGTGTGGAACCGTCGACACGGAAACTGAATTCCGCAAAATAACGGTTGTCGAAGCCATAGGATGCACGTCCTACTACAGATGCACGCTCGTTGTAGAATTCGTTGCCTGAAATGGATACATTCGCCGAAGCACTGCCAATGACTTCCGGATAGACACCCGGTTTGTCGTTGTTGCGTGCCCTCAGATATTTATTGTGGTAATCCTGATAGTTTACCACTGCCGTAGCGGAGACATCATGCTTTTCGGCAAAGGTATGGTTATAATTTATACCTGCCTCGATAAGCTTGTTATTAACGCTCTGGAAACGCTCAGACATCGTTATCTTGGCTTTCGGATAGACGGTGTTTTCGTCTACCTTTGTCTGGTGGGTGAGCGGATCGTAGAGATAAAGCTCTACAGGTTTGCTGTATTCTGTGGTGTTGTTATGGTTGAAGTCCATCGTTCCTCTCGCGTAGATCTGAAGACCTTTCAGAAAGGGGAAATCGTAACGCAGCACAGCACTTACAGTGTGGAAGTCTGTGTTATTTTTAGTATAGCCTCCGGAACCTTCGAGATTTATCAGCGGGTTATATCCCTCAATGCTTGCGAGAGAGCCGTCGGTATAACGGAGCACCTGCAACGGTGAGTAGCTGTAAGCCTCGTCAAGAGTAGCGTAGCTCGTGTTTTTGTAGTTTGACACCGACCCGTTAAAATCGACCGATGCGGTGAGACCCGGCAAAAGATCGGCATCAATTTTTCCGGAGTAGTTGTAGCGGCTACGTCCGATGTTGGAGTAGAGACCTTTTGATTCGGAATACGCACCGGAGAGGAAATAGCGCATATTGGAGCCGCCACCGGATATGGAGACGGAATGACGCTGGCTATGACCCCATTTCTTGAGATGGTCCATGATGTTCTCGTCGGCATAGAGATTAGGATCAGTGCCGATGAGGTCAACGTCTATGGGAGAATATACTCCGTCAGCAGAATTTCCCACTGCCCGGTTGTAGAGTTCGGCAAACTCACGCGCCTTTAGGAATTTGGGAAGATTGGTGGCTTGCTCTAAATTGAATTGTCCCCTGTAGTTGACGCGGGCGCGTCCTGAGCTTTGACCACGTTTTGTCTGCACAAGGATAACACCGTTGGCTGCACGTGCTCCATAGACTGCTGCCGCTGCCGCATCCTTAAGAATTGAAATGCTCTCGATGTCGTCGGGGTTGAGGTCGCTAAGGCGCATCTCGCCGTCGTTGGTGTTAGTGCCGAGGCGAGGAATACCGTCAATAACCAAGAGGGGATTGCCTGTATTGCCACGTACACTGATGCGAGACTCTTTGGCACTGGAGGGGTCGGCACTTGTCATAGTGACACCGAGACCCGACACCTGGCCTGCGAGACTTTGGTCAAGGTTCATAGAGGGTATCTTCTGAAGGTCAGCCGCTTTCAGCACCTCTACCGAAGAGGTAAGTGATGATTTCTTTGCCGTGCCGTAGCCGATCACCACCACTTCGCTCATTTCGCTTGCATTTACTTCAAGAGTGATGTTGACCTCGGTTTCGTTGGGAGTGACCTTCACCGATTTAGTGGCGTAGCCCACATAGCTTACAGTAAGATGTATCTCTTCGTCAGCAGGTATATTGAGCACGAAACGTCCCTCTATGTCTGTCGCTGTAGCTATCAGGCTACCATCCACTTTTACGGTGGCTCCGGTCAACTCCTCTCCACTTTCGTCTCTCACCTCACCCTTGATCTGACGTGTGGCGGCAAAGGTATTGAGGGCTGCCGTCAGCGTCATGGCGATGATTAAAAATCGTTTCATAGAGATAGAGTTATTAAAATGTTCAATCAATAATCTGTTGGTTAGTCTGTCAGATACCGCCTTTGAGTAGCTTGTCAAGCACTTTCAGCTGGTATGAATAATATTCACTGCTTTTTACATCGGTAGCAGTCTTTGCACAGCGGCTGTAAAGATTACGGATCTTACGCAGCTGGCGGGTCATCAGAGGTTGCATCTCTGATGAAGATAAGGGGGAATCACCAAGAGCGACGCGGAAGAATGAGCGTGCCTCCTCCATATCGGCTGTAGCAGCCGAAAGATCGTGTGAACAAGCTATTGAAGGCGCTGAATTAAGTGCCATAAAGTTTGCAAATTCAGCTTCAGCATCCAAGCTCTTGTCGCCAATCGTGACTCCGCTGAGTTGGTCGAGACCGGAGCGTTTTGCCAAGGTCGCGATAGCGGTAGACTGGAGGTTAAGCTCCGTATCGTCGAGTGGACGTCCCTTATATGAAGCCTCAAAGACGGCGGCGAAGGCATCATCAAGGAAATCTTCCACCTTATAGCAGTTCTTGGGATCGGCTGCGCCACCCTTCTTTATTCTGCCCAGCACCACGGGGGAGGTGAAGCAGCCTATCACGCTGCGCTCCACTTTCTCTCTCCAATTGTTAGGCTCTTCAAATTTTGCCATAAGATCAGCCGGCTCAAGCCATCCGCATGTGCGCACCTGGTTGAGTAGCCATTCCATAGCCTTCTTTTGGTCAGCTTTGCTCAGATAATTACGCGCTGCACCGTCGTTTGCACCCTGGCGCACTTCTTTATAACGTAAACCACCGATATATGGTATAACGTGAGAAACGTGGCGTCCGTATTGGTTGACCACAGATTTATATGTTTTATACAGTTTTTCATAAGATTCTCCGGGTTCACCCGCCCAGTCTTCGAAGTTCTGCATAATGATTTTCAGGTTGGAGATGGCGAGGTCACCCGCCTTTATATGGTCGTTGCTCAGGTCTTCAGTCTGGTCGGTCGGGTCAATCAGTCCGAGCACCTGCTGTGCGCCGAATTCATACATCGGGTCGCCGTCATGCTCACGTATCCATTCATTGAGTGTGGGCAGTTCGGCAAACATATCCTCTGCGCCGGGTATCAGCCGGTAGCCCCAGTTGATTGCATGTATGTCATATACTCCTACCGGGGGAGGGGTAAGCCTTACACCGCGTTCATAGTCGCCCGGCTGTGCCACAAAGTTGTTGCGGGCATAGTCCATTATAGAGGGGGTGGTGCCGTATTTCTGGGTAAACTCAGGATCGCGCAGGTTATCTATGGTATAGGCATAGCTTGCTCCCATGTTATGCATAAGTCCGAGCACATGCCCCACCTCATGGGCAGTGACATAAGTAAGAGATTCGTACATGACGGAATCGGCAAATACTTTTTCACGTACACGCGGATCTACAGCTCCTGTCTGTGCGAAACGCCAGTCATGGACGAGCTGCACAACATTATGATACCATATCACATCTCCACCTAAAATCTCACCTGTACGGGGATCGACATGTGAGGGACCCATGGCGTTGGCTGTGGGTGTGACGCAATAGCGCACACAGTTCACACGGATGTCGTCAGCATCAAAATCGGGATCGTCTTTAGGATAATCACGAGCTTCTATCACATTCTTGAATCCGGCAGCCTCAAAACCCTTATTCCAGTATTCTATACCCTCCTTTACGGCAGGTTTCCACTTTTCCGGGAAAGCGGAGTCGACATAGAAGATGATTTTCTTTTTAGGCTCGACAAGTGTCCCGGCGAAGTAGGCTTCAAGGTCTTCCTCTTTAGGTTCTACGCGAAAACGATTGATGATTTGATAATATTTACTTCCGTCAAGGTCTGAGGAATAAAGGTTTTTCGCATCATAGAAGTAGCCTACACGGTTGTCTTGAAGTCTGGGACGCATCGGCTCATCAGGGAGCTGCACGATATAGCGCGACATGGAGACGGTGTAGGGAGAATTTACTTTGTCGGTGGTATAGACAAGTCGGCTCTCAATCATTATATTCTCCGGGAAAGACTTCACTGCGGTGATTGCGGAACCGTCGTCGTAATGCGACCCATCTACACCTTTACGGCCACTTAATAACACTGCTATCGGGTTATTATCCTTGATAGGGGTGATAAGGCGTTCGTCGCCTTTAAAGAAAGAAGTGACATCAATGTAGGATCTGCCATCCTCTTTGCATTTTATCTTAAATCCCTTCACTACGGGATCTATGAAATTCTTGTGGAAAGAGGCGCTGATAGGGTCATTCTCATCCACCACCGCGTTGTCTTGCACTAAGTGCATATAGACATTGTAAGGATCTTTGGAAAACCGGATTACGAGCGGGGTTATGTTCATCTGTCCTGCCACAAGGTCGCTGGTTTCTGAAATGCCGTTTACACGGCTCACAAGCATATAGGTGTGGTCGAATACACTGTCAGGTATTGAAAGATACAGGGTGCCATCTTTTTTGAGATATGCGTCCATCATACCCTTAAACACTTGGGCATCTTTGAGGTCTTTCTTGAAATTTGCACTGTCGGTCTGTTCTTTTGTTTTCGTTGGTTCAGATTTTGTCTCCTCGACCTTATGTTTTTTTCCGAATAGTCTTGCATCAGCTTGATTGGGGTAGGTTGCCATTGCTACAAGAAAACCGGCAGCAAGGGTCGGGATTAGGTACTTTGGTTTCATAATGGTTGGTAATGGTGTATTGGAATATTAGAATATGCTTGTATAAATAACATATTGCCGATTCGGATTCTGTAAATCACGCAAAACATAAATTATACTTTGCAAAAGTATAGAAAATAATTCATAACACCAACAAAAAATCAATTAAAATAGAGATATTTAGAAATTATTCACTAAATATTCATTCTTGAAATGCTGCCGATTCATCTTTTATTTTTAATTTTGCACAACGGGTGGCACTGCCCTGCATGTATTTTATATGTGTTGCTTTTAGTATAAACATATAGTCAAGGTGAATATGGAAGCCGGTGAAAACAAACCTGAAGTATCAATTATTGTACCTGTGTATAACGCAGAGAGATTTCTCGGGGAATGTGTTGAGAGTGTCTTGGATCAGTCGTATGCCGATTGGGAACTTCTGCTTGTGGACGACGGGTCTACAGACGGGTCAAGCGTTGTTTGCCGATATTATGCCGAAGCTGACGGCAGGATAAAGACTGTCACGCAAGAGAATGGGGGAGTATCAAGTGCCCGGAATGTAGGGCTTGATATGGCAAGGGGAAATTATGTTTTTTTTCTTGACGCAGATGATGAGCTTTATCCATACACCATTTCATTGCTACACAAGATTGCAACATCAGACAATGCGGAGATTGTAATCGGCAGGTCGGTCAACAGTGAACGGAAGCCGGATGATAAAAATCCGGATTATGAGAATGTGGCGCGAGGTGTAAAAATAGAGAATTCATATAAAGTATGCAGAGATATGCTCTATAGGAAGCCGCATCCTGATACCTCGGTATGCGGACGCTTGATGAGTCGTTACCTGTTTGATGACATACGTTTCTATCCCGGTCGCTATGAGGATTTGGAGATATTCCATAAGTTGCTTATGAAGGCTAAAAAAGTGGCAGTCATTGAAAATATTGTATATTTTTATCGTGATAATCCTTCGAGCTTCATAAATAAGTGGTCGGAAAGTCGCAGGGACTCTGTTAAGGTCACTCGTGAGATTGTAAGGCATTATGCTGACGATCCGGTGTTGAGGAAGGCTGCCCTCAACCGGTATTTCCGAGCCAATTATAATCTGCTACTCGCTTTGCTGCGTTATCGTCCCGATGATATGGTAGCCATCAATGACTGCTATGCCAATGTCAAGGCGCTGCGCCGCATTGTCTTGACCGATCCGCATTCCCGCATCAAAACGAGAATAGGGGCATTGATGTCATATATTGGCCTTGGATTTATACGCCGTCTTGCTAAAGTCTGAGGGGATGTTGTATTAAACAGGTCAGTATTATCTTGAAAGGCTTTAAAGATATAAATGTTTGTTTTGTCCTATTTAATGGTGATATTGTACCATTACGATATTGAAAAAATGTCTTAAATTTGTCGGCTATTAGTAGCCTTTCCATCACTTCATTGAGCTATTGGTAAGGATTTGCTATTTGGATTGTTTCTGTAAATAGTATCTAACGTTATGGAATATAGAGAAATAGGAAAAACCGGGATGAAAGTCTCCGCTCTGAGTTTCG
>CAMWTL010000095.1 GCA_947177145.1 uncultured Porphyromonadaceae bacterium | reverse complement strand
CAAGTAATCCGATAGACTTATGTCAAGGTGTTATATAGTATTTGTATTTTGTATGTTTGCATTTTCCTTGTCTGCTAAAAATGTAACAACGGAAAATGAAACTTCTTCGGGTAGAGAAACTGTGATAAGCGGTATCGTCAGAAATGATGCCGGTAAACCGTTATCGTCTGTTATGATACGATTATCCTTCGCGGAAAAGGATGGTCCGTATGTAATGACCGACAAAAATGGTGTCTATACCTTGAAGGTCTCCTCCATAGAGCATAAGGTATGCTTGACTTTCAGCAAGATCGGTTTTGAATCGGAGAAACGCATAATCGACAACACTACACAACACCTTGACATCACATTGCTAAAAAGTGCCACCACACTTCGGGAAGTCACAGTAAAGGCTCCCGATGTAAAGATACAAGGTGACACAATCACTTACCTACTCTCCTCTTTTATGGGTAAAGGTGATATTTCACTCAAGGATGCGCTGAAGAAAGTGCCCGGTATTGCCGTGGCATCTTCAGGAGAAATCAGCTATAACGGAAAGAAAATCTCAAAATTCTACATTGAGGGTATGGATATGCTTGGAGGGAAATATGACATCGCCACAACTAATATACCGGCTTCATACGTCAATGCCGTCGAGGTGCTCAATAACCATCAGGATGTTAAGATAGACCGTAGAATATTCAACGATAATGTTGCGCTCAATATACGACTGAAACCAAAGGCAAAGTTTCGCCCCACAGGTACATATACCCTTTCAGGAGGATATGGAGAAAAACCGGTTCCACTCGGAGCCTCCGGAGCAGGGATGATGTTTCGTGATAACTTCCAGTCCATCCTTACCCTGAAAGGGAGTGACATTGAAGAATTTTCAAACAGGGAAAATTTCCGTTTCTATGATTCGGGAAGGGCTAGATTGACAAATTTGGCATCGGATATCTTAGGCCACTTATCTGCTTCCAATCCCCCCTTGGCACGTAATCGCTGGATTAAGCCAATCGATGCCTCGACATCTGTAAATTTTGTGAATAAGATCAGCGATGACATCAGTCTCAGAACTAACGTGGATTATTCTTTTCTAAAGACAGAGTATGATTATACCTCCTCGCGTTTCTATTTCGACGGGATAAGCGACATCTTGATACAACAGTTTTCCCAACCAGAAAGCCGTAAGCATACACCATCTTTCTCGGTAGAGTATAGGATCAACAGTGATAATCTCTATTTTACCAACGATTTTTCAGGATCCGCCTCGTTTTCTTCTGACCAACTACCGGTAACGACAAATTCTGAAAAGATTCGTCAACATCAGGAAATGAGCAACTTCAATATACGAGATATACTATATTGGGGATGGAAAAGAGGAAAAGTGCGTTGGAACTATACTTCTACAATTGAGTATTTGGGTTCGCCAAAAGGGATGATTGAAATTTCCGATAATACACTCAACAACTCGCATCTTATGCAGACCGGGCGCAGCTATAGTTTTCTTATCAATGAGTCGTTATCGGGCGGAGTGGAGATAAAGCGTTCACGCATATTCCTGCCGCTGTCGATCACCTACTCAAATGAAAAGTTACGTTCAGGGTTATTATTCGCAGGAGACGACATAGGCACAGAGGGAACTGATATGTATCACTTCACAGAAAGCAATGTAAACGGATCTAAAAACAGAATTAACGGATCAACGTTAAGCGCTGCTTTCTCACCGGAATACTATTACGCATCCCGTTATGACCAATTCGTACTACGTGTGGCTTGTCCGATAAGAATGGAATATCTTGACATCCACAATAACGGCACAGTCCCTTTGAAAAACCAAAGTGTGCATTTTCTATTTAACCCATCCCTTTACCTCAATTATAAGTTGTCTGCCAAATCTGTGCTAAGGTTCAACTCCTCCTATGGCAGTAAAACAGGCGACCTTCTCGATCTCCTTACAGCCCCGATAATGACCGATTATCTTTCAATGTCATACCGTTCAGGTATTCTTCTAAAACAGAATACGTTTTCAGCAACCGTGCATTATGATTTCAAGCTACCGATCAGTCTATGGTTTGTCAACGCCGAGGCATCTTACATATATACCCAAAGCAATCTACTTTCTTGCCAAGATGTCAGTACAGGACTGATAGCTGTGACCAATGAACACCTACCCAATTCCACAGATTTAATACATACACAACTCGGCATCTCTAAAAGTATTCGTGAGATAAACGCTAAGATTTCTTTAAAAGGAACATATGACAGAAGCCGTAATGAGATTCTACAGAATGATCTGTTGGTGAATTACCACACTACAAGTACCAATCTGACAGGAGAATTATCCAGTAGACCTTTGGATTGGTTTGAAGTAGGATATAAAGCTCAATTTTCCACTAACCTATCGCGTTATTTAAGTCGGAAACAATCATTCTCCACACAAAGCCATAAAGCCTTAATAGCTTTTTACCCCGTCGCGACACTACAGATTAAAGCTGAAACCGATATAACAAGACGTGAAATTGAACCGCACCGTTACAAAACCAACTCATTTTTCGATGCACAAGTGGTGTATAAATTCAAGAAATTCAGGTTTAGTCTGAAATTTCGCAACATTCTCAACTGTAAAAATTACTCTTACACGATTTTCAGCGGTCTTGACAAATTCACCTACGACTATACTCTGCGTGGTCGCGAACTGATAGCAAAATTGGAATTCAGCCTATAAATTTTATATTCAGAAAAATTAAACATTTATAAAAACGATGGAGACTCAGTTGGCTAAACCGAGTCTCCATTTCTATTCTAATAAAACTGAGTTTCTTATATTCGATAAAACTGAGTTTGTAACAGCATCTTATTTCTTCTCCTCTTCTGTTGATACAACAACTGCACTGCCATTGGCAACTGCGTTGGCAGCGGGACTGTCAGCACGATATTTAGCTTCCCAACCAAGAGCTGAAGCACCAAGCACAGCGGCATCACTCTCCTTAAGCTCGGAAAGGATAATCTTAGTCTTGCCCTTGAAGATAGGAAGTACGTTCTTCTCGAAAGCCTCTTTAAGAGGACGCATAAGAAGATCTCCGCTCTTTGCAAGACCACCGAAGAGAATAATTGCCTGCGGGCTTGAGAAGGCAACCATATCGGCAAATGCCTGACCTAAGATAGTGCCTGTATATTCAAATATATCCTTGGCAAGCTGATCACCTGCAACAGCTGCGTCATATACATCCTTGGAGGTAATATCCTCAATAGGAAGGTTACGCAGTGTAGAAGGCTCTGTACGTACCTCAAGGAATTCGCGGGCTGTACGTGCCACACCTGTAGCGCTGCAATATGCCTCAAGACAACCTGTACGGCCACAACCGCAGATACGTCCGTTGTTACGCTTTACGATCAAGTGACCAAGCTCACCGGCAAAGCCGTCGTGACCGTATACCAACTGACCGTTGACTACAATACCGCTGCCGACACCTGTGCCAAGTGTAATCATAATGAAGTCTTTCATACCACGGGCTGCACCATAGGTCATCTCGCCCAATGCTGCGGCATTAGCATCGTTGGTCACACCTACAGGTATGCCGCCGAAAGCCTTGCTTACCTTCTCTGCCAAGGGAATAACCGGACCCCAAGGAAGGTTTGGCGGATTCTGAATCTCTCCCGTGTAATAGTTGCCGTTAGGGGCACCTATACCAATACCATAGATTTTATCTTCGGCATCGTTGGCTTTGAGAAGACGCATCACTCCTGTGTGGAGTTCCTCTACATAATCGTCGAAACTTGCATGTTTACGGGTCTTTATTGAGTCGCTTGCGATTACATGACCACGTGCATCAACAATTCCGAATACAGTGTTGGTGCCACCTATATCGACACCTAATACATAAGGTTTACTCATGATACTTCGTTATAAAGGGTTAATAACTTTTTTATTCCTATCCGGGAGAGAGTCCCTATTCCATACTTCCGCCATCCTGTACGATTATAAAACAATCGGAATGGCTAAACTGCTTACAAAGATATGGTTTTTTTTTTATCTTTCCAACCATTATGAAATGAAAAGCCGTGTTCCCACTCTGTTGCAGAGCGAAAACACGGCTTCACCTTATCCAATGGACTCGTTAAGTATATTATAAAACCTGATGTATACTGACTTTTTACAGTATTGACTCAAGATTACCATAAGGATCAATCAGGAATGCACGGCATCCCGACTTAACCTGATAGTCGTTGAGCACATCGGCTGAAACATCGCTTCCTGACAATGATATGACATCATCTCCTATCTTATCCGCTTTGACTATCTCACGAGCCAACTTCTTGTCGGCATCAATATTGATGCTCACTACCTTCACGTCTCGCCCGTTGACTTTTTTATTCATCGCGAGGTTACGGTTGTTGATACGTGATTGCGCGTCAGATGCCGACCAGAAGTTTACCACATAATATTGCCCCTTGAGCGAATCAAGAGAATGAGGTGCTGATGCGAGAGATAGTGTCGGTGCCTCTTCCCCTATCGCGAGGCTATGGCTGCCGTTTGGCAATGAGGATGAGAGAAATGCGGCTATTGAAACTGATAATATCAATGATAAAAATAATTTCTTAGTTTTCACAATCGTATGTTTTCGTTTTTACAATCGCCGTCTTCCTGCATTCTGTCGAATGCTGTGTCACGTAGACGGTATTAAATTTTACTTATGGCTGTCACCAACCTTATGGCTGTCACGAAAAGGAGTTAACTCGACTCCTGAAATTGTCACGTTTAGCTTGAAACGGTTACGGAAAAAGAGCCGTCTTTCAAGTCTTTTATGTTTTAAAAACGTGTTGTAAAACATATTATTGCTCTCTCACCCTTATTTTATACCATTTTTAACATTTTTATAATACAAAAAAAGTAAGGCAACGTTGCCTCAACGCTACCTTACTTTTTATAATGTTTATTTATGTAGTATTCCGCTTATTCTGAACTTCCAATCGGTCTTCTCAGAAGAACCGGTTAATCAGTCATTCTTGAATACAAGCTCATCACCCTCACGGTCAATAATGATAGGATGATCACGATCAACCTTCTGTGCTAGAATGTCTTTCGACAACTGGTTGAGCACCATACGCTGGATAGTTCTCTTCACAGGACGGGCACCGAATTCAGGATCATATCCGTCTTCAGCAAGAAGCTCAAGAGCCGGCTTCGTGATCTGGAGTGAAACGCCGTTAGATGCAAGCATCTTCTGCACGCTCTTAACCTGGATGTCGACAATCTCCTGAATCTCCTTCTTGTTAAGAGGAGTAAACATCACGATTTCATCGATACGGTTAAGGAACTCCGGACGAATCTTCATCTTCAGCAAGTCGATAACGTCCTCCTTTGTCTTGCTTATCACAGCCTCACGCTCAAGCTCAGTCTTGGAGTCGATGTCCTTGAAGTTCTCGCGGATTATCGGTGAGCCTTCGTTAGAGGTCATAATGATGATGGTATTCTTGAAGTTGATGAATCGGCCCTTGTTATCGGTAAGACGGCCATCATCGAGCACCTGAAGAAGGATGTTGAACACATCCGGGTTAGCTTTCTCAATCTCATCGAAGAGCACTACGCTGTAAGGTTTACGACGCACTGCCTCTGTGAGCTGACCACCCTCTTCATAACCGACGTATCCCGGAGGCGCTCCGACGAGTCGAGATACAGAGTGTTTCTCCATATACTCCGACATATCAATACGGGTCATCATATCCTCATCGTCGAAGAGGTATTCAGCCAAAGCCTTTGCAAGCTCGGTCTTACCTACACCAGTTGTACCAAGGAAGATGAATGAACCGAGAGGACGACGCGGGTCGTTAAGACCGGCACGTGAACGGCGCACAGCATCGCTGACTGCCTTGATAGCCGCATCCTGACCAACCACACGTTTGTGAAGTTCCTCTTCGAGGTGGAGAAGTTTCTCCTTCTCGCTCTGAGCCATCTTCTTCACAGGTATGCCGGTCCAACGGCTTACAACCTCGGCTATATCCTCGGCGTCAACCTCCTCCTTAATCATGGCACCTTCGCCCTGAAGCTGACGGAGTTTCTCCTGAGTAGCCTTATTCTCGTCTTCCTTCTGTTTGATCTTTGAGTATTCAATCTCAGCAACCTTGGCATAGTCACCTTCACGTCTTGCCATCTCAGCCTCGTGTTTGAGGTGTTCAATGTCAATCTTATTCTGCTGGATCTTGTTGATCTCGTTCTTCTCTGCCTGCCACTTAGCTTTCAGGCTCTTCTCAGTGTCTCGCAGGTTGGCAAGATCTTCGTCAATCTGCTTAATCTTATACTCGTTACCTTCACGTTTAAGTGCCTCACGCTCAATCTCAAGTTGGGCAATCTTACGCTGTGCCTCATCAAGAGCCTGCGGCATGGAGTCCATCTCAAGACGAAGTTTTGAAGCTGCTTCATCAATAAGGTCGATTGCCTTGTCAGGCAAGAAACGGTCAGTAATATAGCGCACACTCAGTTGGACGGCTGCGATGATAGCCTCATCCATAATGCGCACCTTATGGTGGTTTTCATAACGCTCCTTCAAGCCACGAAGGATAGAAATTGCAGACATCTCATCCGGCTCGTCTACCATTACTTTCTGGAAACGACGTTCGAGAGCCTTATCTTTTTCAAAATATTTCTGATACTCGTCAAGAGTAGTAGCACCGATTGAACGCAACTCGCCACGAGCCAAAGCCGGCTTTAAGATATTGGCAGCATCCATAGCGCCCTCACCTTTACCTGCGCCAACGAGAGTGTGGATCTCATCGATGAAGAGGATAATCTCACCGTCGCTCTGAGTAACCTCATTAACGATGGCTTTCAGACGCTCCTCAAACTCACCTTTATACTTTGCACCTGCCACAAGCGCACCCATATCGAGAGAATAGATCTGTTTCGATTTAAGGTTCTCAGGCACGTCACCACGTACAATTCGGTGAGCCAAACCCTCAGCGATAGCGGTCTTACCGGTACCCGGTTCACCTACCAGCATCGGATTGTTCTTTGTTCTACGTGAAAGAATCTGGAGCACACGACGAATCTCCTCGTCACGTCCGATCACCGGATCAAGTTTGCCGTTGCGGGCACGGTCGTTAAGGTTGATAGCATACTTGCTAAGAGCCTGATAACTCTCCTCAGCACTCTGTTGTGTCACTTTATTACCTTTACGAAGTTCATTTATTGCAGCCTTCAGACCATCTTCGGTCACTCCGGCATCTTTCAGAATCTGCGAAGCTTTGCACCTTGTTTTGAGAATACCCATCAGCATAGCCTCAACAGAGACATACTCATCTCCCATCGACTTTGAGAAGTCAATGGCTTTCTGAAGGGCTTCGTTAGATTCACGGCTAAGGAAAACCTCGCCTCCTGACACTTTCGGAAGGCTCTGAATATCCTTATCAATTGCCATATTCACAGCGTTCAGGTTTGCACCGAGCTTCTGGAATACAAAATTGACAATCGTCTCGCTCTCCGAAATAAGGGCTTTAAGAATGTGGACCGGCTCAATCTGTTGCTGACCGCTCTGGCGGGTCAGCTCGATGGCCTTCTGCACCACTTCCTGCGATTTGATTGTGAAGTTATTAAAATTCATATGCGTTGAATTTGGGTTACATACAGTTTAAGACGTAGATGTAGAATCTTGCATCCGGACTTCAATCCTGCAAATGTAGAATCTTGCATCTGAAACGTGCTATTCTTTTCACGTTCCATTATTTTAACAATTCAACCCCTCCGTTGGTTGAAACCGTCATCCATTTCCTTCAATTAAAAATCATTTGAATTCTTTTAAGATTATTCCAGCCTGGAGAATGGCATCATTCTTTATCCCAACGATTCAATCTTTATGTCTAAGAATTTCGATCCAATAATCATCCGGATCGTGAATGAAGTAAAGCCCCATGCTCTCATTCTCAAAGCAGATACACCCCATCTGACGGTGATACTCCCTGATAGCATCATAGTCACCCTCCACTCTCATAGCAAGATGGCTCTCATTCTCTCCAAGCTCATAAGGCTGTGGATGGTCGCGCAGCCAAGTAAGCTCCAGCTGGAAACTCTCACCCGGACGCGAAAGGTACACCAACTTAAAATCTCCATTAGGGTGGTTTACCTCACCCACCTTCTCAAGACCCAACGCCTCCTTATAAAACTTAATACTTCTGTCAAGATCCGTAACATTGAAATTGACATGTGCAAAATGCGATTTCACTTCCATAACATTATTACGTATTTATTCCATAAATTCTTTTTATGTTATACTTAATCTACCATAATAACAACTCTACTCATAACTATTGTCAACTAAAATCAGAAAAGTTTTCTTTATCCTGCTTGTATATACTCTCAGAGTTTTTATCTAATTTTGCATATTACTATACTTGAATTAACTATGCTATTAACTATTTAGTAGAACGACACCACAAAACTTTGATTCTTTAAGAAGGATATGATTTTTGTGTCTACCGACTATTGAGTAGCTATTGTAATTTCAACACCTTAATTCTGATGAATAAACCGATATGTCACATACCAATGTTAAACCTTATAATAAGAAAGGAGTGAGTAATGAAAACTAACGTATATATTTTCAAAGAGAAACTTGCGAATTATCTCATACTATGTATCTTCTTATGCCCTATTACCGCTCTATGGATTGGCCACTACGCCTTCCCATTTGGCAATAGCGGCGCAATAGGCTTGTTTATTCTTATACTATATATCTTACTTATGTGGGCGATTGTTTTGTGGAAAAGCATAAAACACAAAAAGCAATTGATTATTGATTCCACAGGCATACATTACCAAAATCGTAGATTTACCTTATCCCATAATTCTAAATTTTGGTTAGACGAATACACATCCTATCCATGGGATACAATCAATGATTTCACTTTCGAATGGACTCCCCCAGTCAGGGGTATTGGTGCTTTGCTTAACCTTGTCGTGGAAGAGAATCAAAAACAGCCTACCCTTATATGTGTTGCTGAGTTGACCGGCAATAAACAGAAATACATCCACGCAATTGAGGAATGTAGCCGTGGAAAGTGTAAATTCAATATAGAGAAATACAACCTCAATAAAAAGGAACGCAATAAAATGATATGGGGTCAAATAAAACCTTTACTAATTTTCGGCATTGCGTTCACCTTATTCCTGATATATGTGGCTAAACAAAGCCATCGTTAGAGAATCCTCTCTGCGTCTTTTGCCATCTACAACTACTCCAACTTTAAGTTTTGCCATTGCCAATCTTTTTTTGAAATTTTTGCTGATTCAAAGATTGTTATTATATTTGTAGTGCGATTTGAAACAATAAATCTACCCACCCATTAAAATTAAAATGGCACTACCGATAAATGTTGAAGACCTGCTGAGGCAGAGGAAAGTTGAGTCCAACCGGATTGAGTTTAAGAAGGGGTGGAATCCTGATAGGATTTACCGCTCCATCTGCGCTTTTGCCAACGATTTCGATAATATCGGTGGTGGATATATCCTTGTCGGAGTCGAGGAAGAGAACGGGGTTGCCAAACGTCCCGTTACCGGCATATCCACTGAGCAGATTGATACTATCTTAAAGGAGATTACCAATCTTAATAATAAGATCAACCCCTACTATCTTCCTCGCACCGAGCCGTTGGAGGTTGACGGCAAGAATATTATTGTTATCTGGTGCCCCTCCGGCATCAATCGTCCTTACGACGTGCCAGAATATGTCACTGCCAAGAATAATCCACAAAGGAAACACTATATTCGTTCCGGATCTTCTTCGATTGAGGCGAAGGGGTATGTGCTTGATGAACTTCGGGAGATGGCTAACCGTGTACCGTTTGATGACCGGGGCAATCCTGAAATAAGCATCAATGATATTTCCGGTGTCCATGTTCTTGACTATCTACAGAAAATAGGTAGCAAACTTGCGAAGGATTTCAACGGCAATGGTCTGGAGGCTATTCTTGAACAGATGGATCTCTTCGTCGGTCCGAAGGAGAACCGTATGATCAAGAATGTGGCAGCGATGATGTTCTGCCCCAACCCGGAAAAATTCTTCCCTTATACACAGGTAGAAATTGTTATTTTCCCTGAGGGAATCTTTGAGAATCCCCGTAACTTTAAGGAGGTGCCTCCAATACGCGGAACGGTGCCCCAGATGATTGAGGAAACTATGCGCTATCTGCGCACAATGGTGATTCAACTGCATGTGATCAAGCAGACATCCGGTCCGAGCAAACGAATCTATAACTATCCTGAGAAAGCCTTGGAAGAAGTCATTACCAATGCGTTCTATCATCGTGATTACCGCTCGCGTACTCCTATCGTGGTAGAAGTACAGCCTTATGAAATCACCATTACCAGTGCAACAGGTCCCGACCGTTCCATTCCAATAGCTGCAATCCAAAAGGGACAACGTATGGTGAGCCGTTACTACCGTAACCGTCGGCTCGGAGAGTTCCTGAAAGAACTGTCATTGACAGAAGGGCGTAACACCGGCATACCGACAATACAGCGAGAGCTAACACGCAATGGCTCTCCGGCAGCTACTTTTGAGACTGATGAAGACCGCCTCTCCTTCCTCGTCCGCATCCCCTGCCACGAAGGAGAAGAAG
>CAMWTL010000094.1 GCA_947177145.1 uncultured Porphyromonadaceae bacterium | reverse complement strand
GGGGTTGACAAAACTTCCGGCAATTTCCTACCAGCTTTCCGTGTTTTAATACCAAAATCACAGATTTATCACTCCACTCATTCATCAACAGATTTATTACCCTATCATTTCGTCATAAACCCATTCATAATCAATTTTTGCACTTGGTTTGTTTAAGACAAGTTTTGGTTTGAATATCATAAAACTCATTACCTCAACTCTATGTTTTATTTACAAACGAAATAAAATATTAAAAGTAATTTTCAATTATGGATAAAAATAAATCAATCGAGACACTTCAATTCTTCACCACCGGTCTTTCAAACGGTGCTTTCGTTCACAAGGTACAGGGACAGATGCTTAAATCTGCCGGTTTCACTAAACTTGGCGAGAAATACATCAGCCACTATGATGAAGAGATGGGTTGGGTGACAAAGTTCATCGACCGTATACTTGACCTTGGCGGAGAAGTAAAGGTAGAAGACCGTCCCGCTACTCAGTTGGTGGCTGACCCGGTAGAATACGTGAAATGCGATCTCCAGCGTCAAAATGAAGGTCTTGAGGTGCTCCGTAAATGTCTTGCCGAGGTTTGCGATGACCCGACCACATACGACATCCTTAAAGGCTTCTCACCCAGCTCTAACATTTCTTCAAGAGTTTCTGCAAATTCTTTACCAAACAAAGAGGCATCTCTCCACGGGAATACCGCTCCTCCAGACCTGTCAATTCATAATCCCAACATTTAACCCACTCCCAAGTCTATACTATAAATCTCAGACCAAACCACTGATCAACTTTCCCATCACTTACTCATCTCATCAGGCAAAGACATTGTGATTTACTCAACGCCACCCCTAAACTTAATCATAACTTATTGCCAAGGGTATTAGCTTTTATAAAAGATTCGAATTCTGATTTATAGATATCGGTCACCTTAACCATCGTGTCGCCAATATAAACACACATATTTCGGTCGATGCTTTGGATATGTCTCAAGGAGACTATATAAGATCTGCTGACACGCATAAATCTATCTTTGGGCAAAGCATCTTCAACACTTTTCATAGTCAGATGTGTAACCGAAGGAAACCTTTCTCCTTCGATGTGTAGGCGCACATAATCTTTCATTCCTTCCACCATAATGAGCCTGTCCAGCTGCACACGCTGCAACACCCCATCCTTTCTTATAAATATCTCCTCTTTAGAGCTGCCGTTTGTAGGCATCGACCGGTTCGTAGCGACCTCCTCATATAGGAAATCACTATCATTCCTGTCAAACCATTCTTTAGCTTTCTGCACCGCACGCAAAAATTTGTCATACCTTATCGGCTTAACGAGGAAATCTATTGCAGCCACATCATAGCTGTCGAGTGCATACTCCCGGAATGCCGTGGTAAATACAATTTTTGTAGCCGGACTAATCATATGTGCCAATGCCATACCGTCCATATCCGGCATTTGTATATCCAAGAATAAAAGATCAACGTTAAGGTTGCTCAATTCCAAAGAAGCTTGGATAGAATCGGTAAACGAAGCCACATGTTGCAGAAAGGGAGTCCTTCCGATAAAATTCTCTATCAGTTTAATGGCAAGTGGTTCATCGTCCACTATCGCACAAGAAATTTTCCTCATCTCTATCTCTTTAATAAGTTTATACTAATCTCAACTTTGTAACTATCCGCATCAGACGTTTGCTTCCATGTATAGTTACTCCCATAAACCAAATCCAAACGTTTACGTGTATTTGCCACTCCTATTCCCCGCCCGCTACGGTCTGCATCAGACTTAGGATAATTGGAGTTCTCACTCCTGAATGTTAATACCCCTCCCCTTTCCTCCATATCAAATCTTACATATGATGACCTTGATGAACTAACCCCATGTTTGAATGCATTTTCAATTAAAGATATGAGTAATAAGGGCACAATCTCCAGACTGCCGTTTTCATATTTGAAATCATAACTCACCTGAGTTGAATCACCGCATCTGAGGCTCATCAATTCTATATAGTTACTCATAAATTCCACCTCTTTTACAAGATGTACCACCTTTTTCTCCGATTCATAAAGCGCATAACGCAAAAGATCGCTGAGATTGGCAATGCTGTCCTGCGCCTTATCGCTATCAAGGCAAATCAAACTACTGATGTTGTTCAGGGAATTAAATAGAAAATGAGGATTCAACTGGTTTTTCAGCCATACGAGTTCGGCTTCAGTATGGCGACGCCTTTCCTCGTTGAGCTGCAGCTTGATTGCTTGGGCACGAAGATAATTCCGAACTGCTACCGCTATACCTACTGAGCCAAGCTCTAAGGCTATTACAACTATTGCGCTTACTGTAATGCCAATCCAAGCCCCCTCAGGAAGGAGTGCGGAATGTTTTATCAGCACTTCGTAGGTAATATAATAAGGGAATAAGGCTAATATTATAAGATTTATGAAGAAATACCATATCTTCCTATTCTTAAAAAGAAACTGAGGAATGAGTAAATAATAATTTATAAAATATATTACCATACAAGGAAAGATGCATCCCCCTAAAAGGTAAAGGAGCACTTTTGCATCGGCTGCGTTTCCTGAAGTGAAATAGACCATCAAAGGAGCAAAGACTATAAAGACAGTCCAAGCGATAAGTTGGATGCAAAACACACCTAATGACTTCAAAATCCTTATACCTTTCATCATATCCTTTTTTATTTTGCAAATATAATGTTATTCTTTCAAGATACATTAATATTGTTCTCTTTTATTCTCCGGTTCTGGCATTAGAGCCTGAGAGAGATTCCATCTCAGAACGCTGCTCTGTATAATCCGATTCAATCCTTTTACGGTTCTTATTTTGTTTCGATTGATAATTACCCAATGTGTAAGAAAGCCCGACAGTTGCACTCAGCATTGGCATACGGATGATGTTGTGTGTTGAGAAATCGGAGGTATGGCTATAATTTTCAATTACCATTTTACCACCCCTCGAAAGCCCGCTATTAAGTCCGGCACTGACACTCAGACGGTCATTGAAAAAAGTTTTTGAGAGATTGAATGTTACCATCTTAATCCCACTATTCCATCCCTCAATGGTATAGCTTTTTGAGGAGGCTATCAGATAAGCCGAGCCTTTTATATTCCAGGGGAATGTGTATTGAACACCTGCCATCATATTCCACTGCCAACCTTGATTAGCCCTGTGCATCTGATTATTTTTAAGAGTGACATAACCTGTAGAACCGTTAATTATCAAGCGCATTTTCTCAGCTGCCATCCATACTGCCGATGCATCCAAACGCAGATAGTTTCGTTTCGCCACATTTCCATATGTCGTGTTAAGCAAGCCGTCGGCAACATAGCGATACTGCTCTATACCGTTGCCTGTATAGCTATCTGTAAGACGGGCATTCAGAATCAGTTTTGAGGTGAATAAGTTATATGAAACAGCTATATTATGTGTTTTCTCCACTTCGAGATCCGGATTGCCGAAAGTGACGGAAGTCGGATCGGAACGATCAACATAAGGATTCAGGTAAGATATTCCGGGACGTGATATTCTCATATTGTAGGTGAAGCCGAGATTTCCTCCAACAGGTAGATTATAAGCCATACTGACTGATGGAACCAATATACCGTAATGCCTGGAGAAATAATGATTTGCAGAAAGATCATAATTTACAGTTTGCCAAGTATACTCATAGCGCAAACCGGCTTTTAGGTTAACTTTACCAATGGGGAGTGCATACTCTGTGTAAGCTGCCAATATATCATTATTGTTTCGATAGCGAGTATCTTGACTGCCAATTTCCGATGAGATGAAATCAAGTTCAGACGATGAGTGCGATCTTCTCAATGACATCTTAACACCTGCATCAAATGTGTGTCCCTCAACAAAGTGAGATGTGAAATCCGCCTGCAAGATGTTGTCAAGCGTATTCTCTAAATTATCCGATTTCCTGTCAGACAGGTTCAAGAAACCATCATTCCCCTCCACATCTGAAAATTCAAACATATTTGCAGTCTTATTTTTCTCGTAACCTATCTGATATATGAGTGACAGATTTGAATTATTGCTGTCAGCAAAACCGTGAGAGAATGATAAGCTGCCATTTGTCGAAAGTCTGTTAAGATTCAATCCTCCATAGCTGGCATAACCTGATGACATGGCATTTTCTAAAAAAGCAATATCTGTGGCGGTTGATCCCTTCGACTCCATACCAAAATGATTAATTGACCCGGTAAGACTGATATCAGATAATGAATCAATAGCATAACCCACTGATATGTTGCCTAAAGAGAAATCCATTTTAGGCTTTCCATAAGTAGAGGTTGTAATTACTCTGTCAGAATAGTTTTGAGAATTTGACACCTCAGTGTTGCCGGGATTCATTTTGTTATAAATTGCGTTGGCACTATAGGTTAATTTACCCTTCTGACCTGACACATTCATACTTCCATCAAATCCGCGTGTGCCGATGTGCCCACCTATCCCTGCCATGTAGCCGTTATTATTGTCACTGCCAACTTGTTGATCCATCACAAGATTAAGCACACCGCCTGCTCCCTCAGCATCATAACGCGCACCGGGATTAGTGACAACTTCAATGGATTTTACCATAGATGCAGGCATCGACTTAAAAATCTGTCCCGGATTGCTTGAAAACATAAGGCTTGGCTTTCCGTTAACATATACTTGAAAACTTGTTGATCCGTTGACCGCAATGTTGTCATCACCGTCTACGCTGACCATCGGCACTTTACGCAACATCTCAAGCAGAGTATAGGTCTTGGAGTCGGAGTCTTCTTTTACATTATAGCTCAACTTATCAGCCTCAGCCTTCACAATAGGACGCATTGCCACCACCTCAACCTCATTAATCAAAGCAGGGTCATCCTCCATATTGATAACGCCCAGATCGATAGTCTCATCACCTTGTATCGACAACTCTCTTCGCTCCGTTTTTTTGCCCATACTTTCAACCATAAGATAGAAATTGCCTGCCTTATTTATTGTCTTTGAAAACACTCCGTCCATATCGGTAGAAAACAAAGCAGTCGGCGTAATGGTGTCTTTTGTATTAAACACTTTGACTGTGGCGAAAGGAATCCCTTCCCTCAACATTATGTCACTAACAATTCCTTTAATGATGGCAGCGTTCATGCTCAACGGCATAAAACCAAGGCTGGCGACAAATATACTTGCCATAATAATCATTCTGATTTGGTGTGTGGATTTCATAATTACCCTGATTTATCGTTTGTATTTTTTTTGACTGTCTTTAGCCATCTTTTTAATGGCTACACAAAATTATACTCACAATAAGGATTCATCAAGGTAATTTCGACCAACCATCGGTATTTGTTCGACGAATAACCAAATTTCGTTAAACACACGATTTGGTTAGTAGTTTATAAGGCGTTCTTTAAGCTTTGTGTTACGCTCTGAGACAGTCTGGTTCCTGACAGCGTAAGCAAGGGCTTTGGTGGTGCCGACAAGCACACAGATTTTCTTGGCGCGGGTTATGCCTGTGTAAATCAAATTACGCTGGAGCATAACGAAATGTTTCATGGTTATTGGCATCACCACTATAGGAAATTCCGATCCTTGGCTCTTATGGATCGTTATGGCATAGGCAAGGGTAAGTTCGTCAAGTTCCGAGTGGTCATACTCCACTGTCCTACCGTCAAAACTCACGATCAATGTCTTTTCAAGAGTATCGACATCTGTAACGTAGCCTATGTCGCCGTTAAAAACATTCTTGTCGTAATTATTGCGTATCTGCATCACCTTGTCTCCCGAGCGGTAGGCGTAGCCCGCACGACTAAGAGATGATCCGGAGGGGTTCAGTTTCTCCTGAAGAAGCTGGTTAAGATTGGCTGCCCCTACCACTCCTCGCTGCATCGGAGTAAGCACCTGAATCTCCTTAGGATTCATACGATATGTCTTTGAAAGACGGTCGCGCACAAGACTGACAATAAGTGCAGGAATTGCTTCGGCATTCTCCTCCTTAATGAAAAAGAAATCAGTGTCACGACCATTACTGATGTTGGGGAAATTACCGGCATTTATAGCGTGAGCATTCATTACAATCCGGCTCGACTGTGCCTGGCGGAAAATGCGCGTAAGTCTTATTACAGGTATCTGCTTGGAGTCGATAATGTCACGCAGCACATTACCTGCTCCCACGCTCGGCAACTGATCGATGTCGCCTACAAGTATCAAACTCATATTGTTCGGCACTGCCTTCATTAGATTGTAGAAAAGTATAATGTCAATCATCGAACATTCATCTACAATCAGCACGTCTCCTTCCAAAGGATTCTCATCGTTCACTTTATATCCCTCCATAGGATTATACACCAATAAACGATGAAGGGTCTTGGCTTCCATCCCCGTCGCCTCACTCATGCGTTTGGCAGCCCTCCCCGTAGGAGCTGCCAAGAGTATTGATTTGCCCCTTGCCTTAAAAGCTTCTATGATTCCTTTAGTGGCAGTGGTCTTACCTGTACCCGGTCCACCTGTAAGCACCATTATCTTTGATTCCAGAGCCTTATCTATAGCCTCCTGCTGCACCTCATCATATTGAATACCAGCTTTTATCTTACCATACTCCACTTCCGGTTCGGCAGCTATGGCATCTGAGGATTGCTCGGAAAGGGCAATAAGTCGCTTGGCAGCTCCACGTTCAGCATAATAAAAAGGTGGCAGATAGATTACATCATTATCCTGAATTACATCCTTTTCCTGAATCATTGTCTCCAAAGCTTCACGGATAGGTGCCTCATCCGCTTCAAGCAACCCTTTACAAGCTTCTATCAACTGCTCCTCCTCAGCATACACATGGCCATCCTCCGCAAGCTGATTCAGTGTGTAAAGTATTCCGCTTCGGCAACGACGCAAGTCGCTTTTGCCATAGCCCATCTTTGAGGCGATACTGTCGGCAGTCTTAAAACCTATTCCCCAAATGTCGTCAGCCAACCGATAAGGATTATCCTTGACCTTTGAGATAGCCTCCTTTCCATATTGGCGGTAGATTTTAGCAGCATAAGCTGTGCTGACACCGTATCCTTGCAGAAACACCATGACATTCTTGATGTCCTTCTGTTTCTCCCAACTCTCCCGGATTTTCTCGACACGCTTTTTACCGAGATTAGGCACCTCCTTCAATCGTTCAACATTGTTTTCAATCACATCGAGAGTCTCCAATCCGAATTTGTTGACAATGGCTTTGGCAAATACGGGTCCGATACCTTTCACCAATCCGCTACCAAGATATTTCTCTATACCATAGATGGTAGCCGGCATTACCTCTTCCCACGTTTCCACCACAAACTGCTGCCCATATTGTTGATTCACCTTCCACTCTCCCTCCACCAAGAGCACACTCCCCACAGGCACATTGAGCAACGACCCGACCAAGGTCACAAGATTATCGAATCCCTTGACCTTGACCTTCATTACCGACCATCCGTTATCGGCGTTCTGGTAAGTGATATGCTCCACTACACACCGCAGCTTAGACATAGACATCTTGCCCTCCCTTTATACGTCGTTATACCTTTTACTCTATAACGGACAATGCGGTGAATTTATTCCGAAAGAGAATATGAATCCTTCATCTGACGTAATATAAAAAAGAGTGAACGCTATTCCGAAAGAATAGCATCCACTCATATAAGTATCTTTTATATCGACTCTTACCGGACTTCTAATATACGGTTTAGTTTGCTTGGAAAACTTTGCTGACTATCTTCCAATCCTGACCGTCTTTCACGAGAGCAAACATATCGGAAAATTTGGCATCGCCAAATACAGACTCAATACGGATCATAGCCACATCACCGGCTACATTACACTCAGCCACTTCATAAGATGCGGGTTGTTTACCGGTAGCATCATAGTAATCGAAAAGTGCCTGAATAGGAAGACAGATGAGTTTACCATCCTCAGCGTGTGAAATTGTGGCACCCTCTGCAAATGCGGGACGAGCTACTTTGCTGTCACCCTCTACAGCAGCCTGAACATAGAGATCCATAGCCTTACGGATTCCGGCTAAATCCTCAGCAGAAACATTATTCATATTATTTTCGATTTTTGTTGTGTTACAATCCTTTTCGTTATCGTTACATTTATCTTTACAGGAGCAAGCTGACAGTGACAGCAAGCCTCCTGCAAGAATAAGGGTCAGCAGCTTTTTCATCCCTTGATAGTATTGGAGTTCTGGTTATAAGCTTTTGCCACGCACTTCCACTCTCCATTGAGTTTGAGAAGGAGAAGGAAATCGGTGAAGTCAATACGTCCGCCCCACTTCTCTTCAAGCACACGTACCACTGCCACTGTCTCCTCAACAGCCAACACATCAATACGAGCTTTGAAATCCTCGCCTGCACCCACAGTGTCAACGTTGTGATAGAACTGCTCTATCGAACCGTGTTCAAGAGTACCGTCAAGGATTCCGAACAACACTGCATCGTCGGTGAAAAGGGTCTTCGCATACTCGCTGTTGCCCTCGGCAACACTCTTCACAAATTTCTCAGCGGCCTTGGCAACTGCCTCATATTCTTTAATTTCGTCTCTCATATTCTATTTGATTTTTATATTTTCTGATGCAAAGTTAAGGCTATATTCTCATTCTGTCAAGTACCGAAAAATTATTCTATACCCGAATAATTTTTCGGTATTCTGATTCTCAGAGATATTTCATAACTTTGCACAAAAATAAAAACCAAATGGCATACGAAAAGAAGATACCGGTTGATCTTGACTGCCCGTTAAGACTGACAATGAGCTTAATAGAATCGAAGTGGAAATCGTGTCTGCTCGACGAATTACGCAGTGGAGCCGAAATGCGACCCAGCGAATTGCACAAATGTTTGCCTGAGGCAGCTCCCCGAGTGCTCGACATCCAATTGAAAGAATTAGTAGAGGATGGACTTGTCGCCAAAACCATATTTCCGGAACTGCCTCCACGCTCCGTATATCAAATCACTGACTTGGGTAAGAGCCTTCTCCCCATAATCGACTCAATGCTCAAATGGGGAGAGGAACATATGGATCTCTTCGAAAAGAAATACGGAAAAAGATAAGGAAGCATACGCCAAATTTTCTTTATCCAAATCAGACCCACACCACCTTCATTTAATTTAGCAATCCTAAAAGTCAGTATTTTTCATATTACCTGACAACAACATAGCACATTTACTTGAAAGTCAAAACAGTAATCACAAAAATACTACTCAGTATCGCAATCAAGATATTTCTGAACAAGCTGATAGAATTTTGCAAGGTGCTCACCGTCAACAAAAGCGTGATGGACGGAGATTGCCAATGGCATACGCCCATCGGCACCCATCTGCCCTACATTGAGAAGCGGATAATCATTGCCATTGCTATGCCTCTGGGTACAGGTCAGAGAAGTAAATGGCAAATTAGGGGTAGCACTGAGGAGCACCACATTAAACTCATTCAAGGCATCCTCCACTCCAAAGCTGCTCAAATCTTGAGCCTCATCAATTGCAGAATTTATAGCTGTTATAAAATCCTTTCTTGATGGGGTATAGGCAAATTTCATAGTGGTAAAATGCTTCTGCCCCGGCAATTTTATGGGTGTGATGACATCTATCCTATCATAACGTACAATATCTCCGGTAGGCGAAAAACGATAATGTAGTTCCTCTATCTCATTAACAGCCCTCAATATAGCGTGAAGATAATGATGGAAAAACTTCTCATTCAACGCCTTCGCTCTCTGCAAACATTTCGACCCATTCACCATACAGGTTACACCAACAGAGGGATTAACAAACCCCTTAAAAAACTCCACACTCTCCCTCCTATAAAAATCCTCAAAAGCTATTATCTCTTTCATAATCTTACGTTATATATGCTACAATTCGTTGTTAAACACATTGCCTAGTATCGTAGGCGAATTAGGCTTACATTTTTGATAGAGCAAAATCCCTTCACGTTCAACATTCTCATAAAATGGTTAAAAACTTCGTTTGAGCCATCCTTTGAAAGAATAAAGACGAGCGTTGATGATTTCATTATGTTCAAATCCAACTAACTCCAAAGGCCACGCATAAACATCCCAAAGTGCCAAAGCAAGTTTTTCCTCTCCGGGAATTAATACTTGAATATCCCAATCCGAATCAGGTCGGTTATCTCCTCTGGCTCGAGATCCATAAAGAATGAGCCGAGCCCCTTCAGGCAGTATCTCAGATGCCTTTAACTTCAAAGCTTCCACTATTTTAGAAGTAGTATCCTTCATATCTCCTTTTCTCATATGTCATGCTCGTCGTACGGCAAACTAAAAACAACGGTAATTGCCATACTCTTTTTCCAAAAGCAAAGTTAACCATTATACGTCACCTTTGCAAATAACAACTTAACTATACTATAAATAACTCCTAACCTCAACAATTGGCGAAAGCTCGAGTTTACTTCTTGATATTCACTGCGAGATAATATTCAATTAATCTCCACATTCAAACTTCCCAATTCTGCAAGTAGCACTTGCAGAATTGGGAAGTTTGAATAATATTTGCTTTCCTCTAATGCTAAGCATATTGCCATATCCAAAGCACATAATTAGAATAATCCTTTTGAGCAAGTTCTTTTACGTGGCTTTGGATACTGTCACATAGCACCTTAAAGA